>DATCTB010000460.1:0-2487 GCA_036568185.1 Bacteroidales bacterium
GGCGGTTCGATTCAGTAACAATGAAATAGTCAATATCTGCCTTTTCTGATGCGTAAAACTTGGATAGTGAGCCGCTTATAGCAATTCCACGGACAAAGGGGAAACTGGCAATTCTCTTTACAAAAAACTTCGACTTAAGCAATAGTTTTTCTGCCCGCTTATTTCCTTGCTTCCTGCCCTCTACCCAGCTTTCGTTTTTTTTCAATAAAAAAAAGTCTTCAATTTGAAAAACCTTGCTACTCTTGGTAAGTGAAATCAGCGTTCGTTCTACCTCAGTTAATGTTGCCTGAAAAGAATTGAACTGATGAATCTCAGCGGCAGTAAGCGGATAGCTGAACAATCCAAAATAGCGAAGAGTGAGCAAACAGCCTTCTTCCAGGTTTTTAACAATGGGTTCATTCTCCATTACAAGGTGCGGGCAATTTTCACTAAAGTTCGGAAGAAAATCGACACATCGCCAAACAGCGACCAGTTTTTTATATATTCAATATCAGAATAGCACCTTTGATAAAGTGATTCTCTCGTATCGATAATTCCGTGGTAACCACGCATTTGCGCCAAACCAGTCAGCCCAGGTTTTACGTTGTGGCGGTCGTGGAAATCTTTCACCAAGCGGCTATAAACAACCGTGTGGCGCAACATATAAGGCCGCGGGCCAACCAGGCTCATATCGCCAACGAGTACATTAATTAATTGAGGCAGTTCGTCTATATGAAATTTCCGGAGGTAATATCCTACTTTTGTAATTCTGGTGTCGTTAGGTTGCACCTCTAACCGGTCAGCCTGGTCGTTGACCACCATCGAACGGAATTTCAGGCAGTAAAAACTCTTTTTCCTTAAACCGGTCCGTTTTTGAATAAAGAAAACCGGGCCCTTTGAATCAAGTTTTATTAAAATGGCTACGATGGGAAGCATGATTGGAAAGAGCAACATTACAAGGGCTGAGCCTAAAATAATGTCAACACTTCTTTTGATAAAACGATTGAAAACACTGTCTAATTTATTGTTTTTTACAGGTGTAAATGGAATCACCAACAAGGATTCAGGCTGATGTTCATGTGTAAATTTATTGTGTGCCAGCGATAATATTGCTTCCATAAGTAGTTGTAGCAGAATTGATTGAGAGCATCCAGGTTAAGCAGAAAAAAACAATTCCAACCTGTCTTTCCAAAACCGATTCAAATATAAAAAAGAGTAGTACTAAAAAATAGACAACAAAAGGAAAAAAAAGTTTCTTCCTGTGGCGAACAAAAATATAGAAAATAATGAAGAATAAAAGTAATAATCCGATTATGCCGGAGCCCACTAATGTTTCAAGGTATTGATTATGAAAATTATAATTCAGGTAGCCAGTATCGCCTAAATCTGGGTTACCGGTGTAAATGTTGTATTCCTTGTATTTTTCGTTTAGGAGATTTTGTTTTTCGCCAATCCCTGTGCCCAAAAGCCATGCATTATTTTCGTTAAGTATTTCTATTCCCAGCCGCCATTGCAGTAATCTGAAGTTCAGCCCATTAAATGGCGTATCATAGGCAAATTCTTTTTTCGAAACTACATCTAAATTCGTGTTTTTTAGTTCAGCCAATCGGTTAAGAAATGGAATAGAAGCGGCAAAAAGCCCGATTAAAACCAGGGCAGTAATCAGGTAAGTTACAAGGCTTTTCTTGGTTTTCAATTTTTTAAAATATTGCCACAAAATAATAGGTAAAGTGAAACCTATAAACAATTTCGAGGCGCATAGAAGTAAAAGCAAGAGGAAAAATGAAAAAAGGAAAAGCCTGTATTTTGTAATTATGGGTTCAGGATTTTTAAATAAAAGATAAAATATTGCCGTAGAAAGGTAAAGAGAATAATAAATGGCTCCAATTGAGTACGGCTTGGTAAATTCATGGTAAGTGTATAAATGCCAGTCTATTCCTGATAAAATATTTAGAAAAGCGAAGAACAACATATGTGTTCCTGAAACAATCAACCCTGCAAAAAACCCCCTTATTGCCCATTTCTCTATATCCCATTTTGAATGGTCAAGCAGCATGATAACAATGGGAATAGCAATATAAGAAAGCTTCCGCTCCAGGCTGTTTTTTACTTCCACGGTATCGGGGCTGAAAAGCAAACTGAATGCATTTACCAAAAAAAACAAAAAGAAAAGAGAGGCAAGAATAATTTGATGTCGCGATATTTTAGGCCGGTAATAAGCCAAATTCAATAGTGTTGCGATTGAAAACAAAATCAGGAAAATGCTGTTTGCCTTCAGTGAAACTGGCAGGCTGAACCACACACCAGCCCAAAGCCATGGCTGTATTTTATTTAGAATTGATTGCATCGGCAAAAAGCAATTCGTAATCGTTAGTTATTTTTTCCCAATTATATTCATGCTGAATTTTCTTTAAATTATTTTGGATTCTGACATCTTTTGTTGAAAAATCAATTTCCTGAAAAAGTGTTGCTAGTTCCGCAGGGTTTGAGAAATAATCTGCGTTTGCT
>DATCTB010000461.1:0-4932 GCA_036568185.1 Bacteroidales bacterium
CAGGGATTTTCCGGAAAAACTATTGGAAGGCGTTGATACAGTGGTTTATCTTGCAGCAATTTCAAACGACCCGATTGGAAATAAGTTTGAAAAACCAACGCTGGACATTAATTTCTATGCCGCAATTGATATTGCCAAAAAAGCCAAGATACAGGGCGTAAAAAAATATATTTATGCCTCAAGTTGCAGTGTTTACGGTGCCGCTGAAGATAAGCCCAGAACTGAGGAATCAGATGTAAATCCATTAACAGCTTATGCCAAATCAAAAATTTATGCAGAAGATGGCCTGGCTTTACTTGCCGGGAAAAATTTCCAGGTTACTTGTCACCGTTTTGCAACCGCCTGCGGCATGAGTGAACGCCTGCGGCTTGATTTGGTTTTAAACGATTTTGTAGCCGGTGCAATTACTTCAGGTGTAATCGGAATATTAAGCGATGGTACCCCATGGCGCCCTTTGATAAATGTACTCGATATGGCACGGGCAATCAGGTGGTCACATGAACGAAAAAATGCAAATGGCGGTAATTATCTTGTGATTAATACAGGCAGCAATAACTGGAATTTTACAGTAAAGGAACTTGCAGAAAAAGTTCAGCATTTTTTACCTGAAACGAAGATTTCAATAAATAAAAATGCTGCTCCCGATAAACGTTCCTATCGAGTTGATTTTAGTTTGTTTGAAAAACTTGCCCCTAATCACCAGCCTCTTTTTAACCTCGAAAACTCTGTTAAAGGATTGATTGATGGTTATTTGGCAATAAGATTTAAGGATAAAGATTTCAGAAACTCAAATTTTATGCGTTTGAACATTATCAATGAATTGCTGGAAGGAAATTTTATCGATTCCGATTTACGTTTGGTAGTTTAATTTTTCAAAATGAAATTTACAGAAACCAACTTAAAAGGAGCCTATATCATTGAAATAGAAAGAATTGGCGATGAAAGAGGTTTCTTCGGAAGGCAGTGGTGCCAAAATGAAATGACACGAATGGGGCTAAATGCAAAAATAGCACAGGTGAATACTTCTTTAAATAAAGAAAAAGGAACTTTGCGTGGTTTGCATTTTCAGAAATTTCCTTACCAGGAAACCAAACTTATCAGGTGCATTCGCGGGCGAATATTTGACGTTATAGTTGATTTGAGGCCTGATTCAGTAACTTTCAAGAAATGGTTTGGCCTGGAATTGGCTCAGGATAATTATAAAATGCTGTATGCTCCTGATAATTTCGCCCACGGATTTATAACATTGGAAGACAATTCTGAAATTTTGTACCTGGTTTCCCAATTTTATCATCCCGAAGCCGAAGCCGGTTTGAGATGGAACGATCCACAGTTTTCAATTGAGTGGCCGGGGCAAGTGAAAGTGATTTCTGAAAAAGACAAATTCCGCCCTGATTTCGATGAAAATCAATACCTTAACACTTTTTTAAACAAATAATTTTTTGCCTCACCAATTGCAAACCGGCCAGGAGCTTTATCAATTTATTGACAGGCTATATCCTATATGCAGGAGTATTACCGGAAATGGGGTGAGAGATACTTTGGCAATTATTTCTGAACATATACCTATAATTATTCATGAAGTACCAAGTGGTACTAAAGCTTTTGACTGGGATATACCTTTGGAATGGAACATCAAGGATGCATGGGTGAAAAATGAAAAAGGTGAAAAAATAATTGATTTCAAAAATTCAAACCTGCACATTTTGAATTACAGCATTCCTGTTGATAAGCAAGTTTCTTTGGAAGAATTAAAAGAGCATCTGTTTACTTTGAAAGAACATCCTGACTGGATTCCTTACCGGACTTCCTATCATCACCAGAAATGGGGATTCTGTATGGCTTACAACCAGTTTAAAAAATTAAAAGACGAAACATATCATGTAAAAATTGACTCCACACTTGAGCCAGGTTCAATGACTTATGGTGAGTATTTTATTCAGGGAAAAACTGACGATGAAGTTCTCATCTCAACACATATTTGCCATCCTTCATTATGCAACGATAACCTATCTGGCATTGCTGTGGCGGCTTCTCTGGCTGAAGAACTGAGTAAGATGGATTTAAAATATTCCTACCGTTTTCTGTTTATTCCAGGAACAATTGGTGCAATTGCCTGGCTGAGCAGGAATGAGGCAATTACTCACCGGATAAAACATGGTTTGGTATTGAATTTACTGGGAGATAAGGGAAGTTTTACCTACAAAAAATCGAGGCAGGGAAATGCTGAAATAGACAAAATTGTTGAGTTGGTTTTAGCTGAACGAAAAGCAGATTTCAGGCTCATCGATTATTATCCGTATGGTTATGATGAACGCCAGTTTTGTTCTCCGGGATTTAATTTACCGGTAGGAAGGCTGTCGAGAACACCTCACGGCGAGTTCCCTGAATACCACACTTCTGCTGACAATATGAACCTGATTAGCCCTGAAAAATTAAGCGAATCAGTTAGTTTAATAAAAACCATTTTTTCTGTAATTGAATCAAACGCGGTTTATAAAAGCCTGAATCCCAAATGTGAACCTCAACTGGGTAAAAGAGGCCTTTATGAACCAATTGGTGGGGAAAAAGAAACAAAAGATTTTCAGATGGCGCTTCTTTGGGTACTCAATTTTTCTGATGGAAAACATTCATTGCTTCAAATTGCAGAAAAATCAGAATTGCCATTTCATGTGATTCAGGAAGCTGCGAAAGCATTGGAAAAAGCGGATTTGTTAATGAAATAAAACTAAAATTTTACGGTAGTAAAAATGGATTTTAGCAAATCATTGGAATTACAAAAAAGATTTTTGGAAAAAATTCCTGGCGGGGCGCATACTTATGCAAAAGGTGACGACCAGTTTCCTGAGTTTATGCCGCTATACATAGCCAAAGGCAAAGGCAGCCACGTGTGGGATGTGGATGGAAATGAATTTATTGAATATGGCATGGGCTTGCGAAGTGTTACTTTAGGCCATGCTTTTGAGCCCATCTTGCAGGCTGTTTCCAAACAACTTCAATTGGGTTCGAATTTTACCCGGCCAGCAGCTATCGAACTTGAATGTGCGGATGAATTTCTAAGCATAATAGACGGTGCAGACATGGTGAAGTTCTGCAAAAATGGCTCTGATGCCACCAATGCTGCCATCAGGCTGGCACGTGCATATACGGGGCGCAATTTGGTTGCTGTGTGTGCCGATCACCCGTTTTTCTCCATTGAAGACTGGTTTATTGGTACTACTCCAATGGATGCTGGAATTCCTCAGCAAATTAAAAATTTGACGGTGAAGTTTTCCTACAACAACCTGGAAAGTGTGAAACAACTGTTTGCTGAAAATCACGGCCAAATTGCCTGTGTTATACTGGAAGCAGAAAAATATACACCACCCGAAGATGATTTTTTGCACAAATTGAAAGAAATCTGTCACCAAAATGGAGTAGTTTTTATTTTGGATGAAATGATTACAGGCTATCGCTGGCATTTAGGCGGTGCGCAAAAGAAATATAACATTGTTCCCGACCTTTCAACATTTGGTAAAGCAATGGGAAATGGATTTGCAGTTTCGGCACTGGCCGGAAAAAAAGAATTGATGGAATTGGGTGGATTGAACCACGAAAAAGAAAGGGTTTTTCTGCTATCAACAACACATGGGGCTGAAACCCATTCGTTGGCTGCAGCTATTGCTACCATTAAGTTTTATAAAGAAAATGGAGTAATCGAAAAAATCAATGAGCAAGGCGAAAAACTGGAAAAAGTGCTAATGAAAGCTTCAAAAGAATTGAAACTTGAAGATTATTTTTCTGTAATCGGTCCGCCGGCATGTTCTGTTTATTCAACCAACGACCAGAATAAAGAACCTTCGCAGGCTTTTAGAACACTTTTTTTACAAGAAACTTTAAAACGCGGAATTTTAATGCCCTCTTCGGTTATTTCATATTCTCACACTGATAAAGATATTGAAAATACAGGCGAAAAAGTTTTTGAAGCATTAAAGGTTTATAAAAAAGCTTTGAATGAAGGAGTTGATAAATACCTCGTTGGCAGACCAGTAAAACCAACTTTTAGAAAATACGCCTAGATTTTGGAAAATAATTTAGCGAGAAAGCTTTCAATAGTAGTTTCATCTTCAGATGGATATGACGATTGTTGGGATCCTTTTTTTACTTTGTTAAAAAACTATTTTCCGGGCATTGAAGGTATTGAAGTACTGCTGAGTACACAAACTAAGGACTATTCAAGTCCTGGTTTCAATTTAAAAGTTGTGAAACATGGAAAAAAAGCAGCCTGGAGCCAGCGCTTAAGGCAAACACTTGAACAAACTTCACACAAAATAGTTCTCTTTCTGGATGAAGACTCTTTTTTACGTTCAGAGGTCAATATGAGTTTATTAACCAAGCTTGTTGACTTGATGGATAAGAATAACGAAATAGGCCATATCAGATTTGCAAAGGGAAACTGGGAAGCATCGCCTACAGAGTGGGAATTTCTACAAGAGTTAAAACCATTTTCCAGGCAAAGGTTTATGATGTTGATTGGATTGTGGAATAAAGAAGTGCTTCTCAAACATTTGGTTGATCACGAAACTACCTGGTCTATAGAAAAATGGGCAAATATTAGATCCAATATACTTAAAGACAGGTTTTTCTGTGTTTCTCGTTCAGTTATTGAAAGCGATGGTTCGCCTTACAATGCAGCCGAAAACGGTGGAATTTACAAGGGAAAATGGATAGAGGACTATGTAGTACCCTTATTTTCAAAAAACAATATTGAAATAGATTTTTCAAAAAGAGGATTTACTGACCAAAAAGCCAGGCTGGCAAGCCGACTTATGATTCGCCTGGAACCTTTTTTACATCCGGTATTAACCTGCAAATCAATACAAAGCATTATATCACTTAAATTTTCAAGAAATTAACCTAATTATTTAAATATCAATGCTTAAACAAAAATAT
>DATCTB010000462.1:0-5342 GCA_036568185.1 Bacteroidales bacterium
CAAATGCGCCCCTATTTCCAGCTTGAAAATGTTCGTGACGGCGTATTTTATGTTTCCAACCAGTTGTTTGGTTTGAATTTCATTCCAAACGATTCAATTCCTGTTTATCATCCTGATGTTGAAGCTTATGAAGTTACTGATAAAAATAACCAACTGATTGGGCTACTGTACATGGATTTCTTTCCGCGGGCTTCAAAACGCGGCGGCGCCTGGATGACGGATTACCGGCCTCAATATTATGAAAACGGCACAAGGGTAGTTCCTATAATTTCGGTAACCTGCAATTCCACCAAACCTACTGCCGACACGCCTGCCCTGCTCAGTTTTGACGAGGCTAACACGCTTTTCCACGAATTTGGCCATGCACTGCACGGACTCCTGAGCGATTGCCAGTATCGTTCACTTTCGGGAACGAATGTACCCCGCGATTTTGTGGAAATGCCTTCACAGATTATGGAAAACTGGGCAGCACGCCCGGAAGTATTGCAGATTTATGCCAAACATTATAAAACCGGCGAAGTTATTCCGGCTGAATTGGTTGAAAAACTGGAAGCAAGCGCCAAGTTCAATGCAGGCTTTACGTTGGCTGAATACATGTCGGCAGCTTACCTGGATATGGATTGGCATACCCTGACTGAGCCCTTTACAGGAAATGTAAATGAGTTTGAAACCAATGCCATGAACAAAATTGGTTTAATTCCTGAAATTGTAGTCCGTTACCGCAGCACCTATTTCTCTCATATTTTTTCCGGTGGTTATGCAGCCGGTTATTACAGCTATGTTTGGGCTGAAATTATTGATGCAGATGCCTTCCAGGCCTTTGTTGAAACTTCCATTTTCGACCAGGAAACCGCCCAAAGGTTTGTTGATGAAATTCTTTCAAAAGGTGGTACCGACGACCCAATGACCTTATACGTAAACTTCCGTGGCCGCGAACCACAGATTGATGCCTTGCTCGAAAGGAAAGGGTTGAAGTAGGCGAAGGGCGGATTGCGGAATTCGAATTGTGGATTTCGGATTTTGAACTTTGTTCGTCATCTGACGGATTGAGCTTTGAGCTTTTTAAGCTATAACACAAAAACCACAAAGAAGATACAGAGTTTCAAAAAGAATTTCTGTTAAACCCATTCTATCAGCTCGCATAGCCCTAAAAAAATTTGACTTTCGGGATTGAAAGTATTACCTTTGATGTGCTACAAACTACTAAAAGTTTTATTTATCAAAACTTCATTGGGTTTTTTAGGGTGCCTTATCAGTTTAAGGCACCTTTTTTATTTATCAATAAGCCCCAATATTTATTGGAAAAAAACTGGATTTCATTCCTGAAAATACGGTTGCCCCAATAGTAATCGGGGTATCAGGAATACATTTTTCGCTTGGAATGGATTCCTCCCGATTGCCATCGGGATCCGTGGGAATGGTGTGAAGAATTTAGAAAGTATAATTGTTCTTAGCAACATCTCTCCATCTTGTATGATTTTTTAACGAGCATGCCAATATTCATCCAAAAAAAACTGGATTTCCCCTAAATCCGAAATCCGCAATCCGAATTCCGCAATCCGCCCCACCCCCACTCTTCGGGATTTGAAATCGGATGAGCCATGTAGTTTTTAATTTCTTACTTTTGAAAAAAAAATTCATGGAATTTTCAGCCCTCACAGCCATTTCGCCGATTGACGGCAGGTACCAGAACAAAACCAGCGAATTGTCTGAGTTTTTTTCAGAATATGCCCTGTTCAAATACCGTGTCCGCGTTGAAATTGAATATTTTATAGCACTTTGCAAATTGCCTCTTCCGGGCCTGGAAGAAGTTTCTGAACATGATTTTGAAAAACTCAGAACCGTTTATAAAGAATTCAGCCCCGAAGATGCCGAAGCCATCAAGCAGATTGAAAAGACAACCAACCATGATGTGAAGGCCGTTGAATATTTTATAAAGGAATGTTTCGACGAAGTTGGGCTGGATGCCTTTAAAGAATTTGTGCACTTTGGCCTGACGTCACAGGATATAAACAACACAGCTGTTCCTCTTTCGATGAAAGAAGCGCACCAATATGTGTTATTGCCTTTGATTGAAAAGCTGAAAAACAAAATCAATTTGCTGGCATACGAGTGGAAAGATGTGCCCATGCTTGCCCGCACCCACGGCCAGCCTGCCTCTCCTACCCGGCTTGGCAAAGAATTGTATGTGTTTATTGAGCGAATTGAAAACCAGTTGGACCTGTTGAAAACTATTCCTTTTTCTGGAAAATTCGGTGGGGCAACAGGAAACCTCAATGCCCATTTGGTGGCTTACCCTGCAATTGACTGGGAAACTTTTGCCTTTGATTTTATGAATGATTCATTGAAATTGCACCGGCAAAAAACTACTACACAAATTGAACATTATGATTACCTGGCTGCCTATTTTCAGAACCTCGCGCGAATCAACACCATCCTGATTGACCTGAGCCGCGACATCTGGACCTATATTTCGATGGATTATTTCAAACAGAAAATCAAAGAAGGCGAAATTGGCTCGTCGGCAATGCCACATAAGGTAAACCCAATAGATTTTGAAAATGCGGAAGGAAACCTGGGTGTTGCCAATGCGCTGCTTCAGCACATGGCTGAGAAATTGCCCATTTCGAGGCTGCAACGCGATTTGACGGATTCGACTGTTACAAGGAATATCGGAACTCCCATTGCCCACATTTTGATTGCTATAAAATCTATGATTAAGGGTTTTGACAAATTAATTCTGAATGAACAAAAATTAGCCGAAGATCTTGAAAACAACTGGGCTGTTGTGGCTGAAGCTATTCAAACTATTTTAAGGCGCGAAAATTACCCAAAACCTTACGAAGCTTTGAAAGAATTGACTCGCACCAACGAAAAAATAACAGCCGAATCGTTCAGGCGCTTTATTGATGGCCTGAAAATAAGCGATTCGCTAAAAGAAGAGCTCAGAGCCATCCGCCCTGAGAATTACACCGGCCTTAACTTATTGTAAGACACAAATGAAGAAATTTTACAGGGTACTTTCCTACATCAAACCCTATTGGGGCTACGCTTCGCTGAACGTTTTTTTCAACCTGCTTACCATTGTATTTTCCCTTTTTTCTTTTGCCCTGCTTATTCCTTTTTTAAATTTATTATTTGGAATGAACGAGCTGGTAACGGAAAAACCTGCCTGGAATTTTACCACAGATAGTTTTTTACAATTTCTCAACTATGAAATCAGCCAGATAATTATCAAGCAAGGAAAAGTGGAAGCGCTCATTTACATTTGCGTGGTCATATTGGTAGCTTTCTTTTTCAGGAACCTGGCCCGCTTCTTCGCGATGTATTACATGGCCAACGTGAGGATTGGAGCGGTAAAGGGAATAAGAAACGATATTTATAATAAAATTCTGATACTTCCGCTTTCATTTTACAGCAAGTACAAAAAAGGCGACATCATCGCCCGCATGACAACCGATGTGCAGGAAGTGGAATATTCCATTATGAACTACCTGGAAATGATAGTCCGCGACCCATTTACTATCCTTGCTTACCTTGCTTTTATGGTTAGCATGAGCCCCCAACTCACACTTTTTGTTTTGATTATTTTACCCATCACCGGCTTGATTATAGGGCAAATTGGGAAAAGCCTGCGCAAGCAATCAAAAATAGGGCAAACCAAATTTGCCGGGCTACTGGCTATTATTGAAGAGTCCATTTCGGGGCTGAGAATTATTAAAGGTTTTAATGGAATTGGATATTCGAATAATAAGTTCCAGGAGCAAAATGGAAGCTATTCAAAACTCCTTCTTTGGATTTATCGCCGCCGCGACCTTTCTTCACCCCTAAGCGAATTTATGTCATCGGCAGTAATTGTCGTGGTACTTTGGTTTGGCGGAAGAATGGTTTTGGCCGAAAACCCAACCATCATGGCAGCCGATTTTATTACTTATATCGTTGTTTTTTCACAAATTATCCCTCCTGCAAAAACCTTTGCACAGGGATTTTACAGCATCCAAAAAGGAATTGCCTCAGCAGAAAGGATTTTCGAAGTAATGGATGCCGAAGAAGTTATTGAAGAAAAACCCGATGCAAAACCTATCAAAACTTTTGAAAAAGAAATTGAATATGTAGGCGTTAGTTTTAAGTATGAAAATGAATATGTGCTTAAAAACATCAATTTGAAAGTTGAAAAGGGCAAACTGATTGCTTTGGTTGGCGAATCGGGCGGGGGAAAATCAACTATGGTTGACTTGCTGCCCAGGTTTTACGATGTGAATGAAGGTGCTATCCTGGTTGATGGAACTGACTTGCGCGATTTCAAAATCAACCACCTCCGCGCTTTAATGGGAATTGTTTCGCAGGAAAGCATTTTATTCAATGATACAGTTTTCAACAACATCGCTTTTGGCGATAAAAAATATACTGAAGAAGAGGTTATCAACGCCGCAAAAGTAGCCAATGCCCACGATTTTATTATGAACATGGAAGAAGGCTACCAAACCAATATCGGCGACCGTGGAATGAAAATGTCGGGTGGGCAACGCCAGCGAATCAGCATTGCACGGGCAGTTCTTGCCAACCCACCAATTTTAATTCTTGATGAAGCAACTTCTTCTTTGGATACTGAGTCAGAAAAGCTTGTTCAAAATGCTTTGGCAAATATTATGAAAGACCGCACTTCGGTGGTAATTGCCCACCGTTTGTCAACCATTCAGCATGCCGACGAAATTATTGTCTTGAAAAAAGGTGAAATAGTTGAACGTGGAACGCACAACCAACTAATGAAAACTTCAGGAATTTACAGGAAATTGCAGGATATGCAATCCTTCGACTAAATGAAAGCCTAATATCTTTAGCTTTTCACAGGAATATATTCCACCCTGCCAAGGTGCCTCAGCATTTTGTAGTGGTTCCACAATGCCAGCATAAAGTTACGCTGTGTTCGGTAAGGAACGCCGTGCTCTTTGGCTGTTTCTACTACAATTTTTGAAATATCCTTGTAATGCACATGACAGATATTGGCAAACAAATGGTGTTCAACCTGGTAATTCAGCCCGCCAATAAACCAGGAAAAAATTCTGCTTTTCGGCGAAAAATTAGAGGTAGTAAGCATTTGGTGTATAGCCCAATTATTCTCCATATTACCATCATTATCAGGCAATGGATAAATATTATCGGGCATAACATGCGCCGTTTGGAAAACAATACTCAATGAGAAGCCTGTGATGGCATGCATGGTAACAAAACCCAGCAAAGTTAACCAAGGAGAAACCGGCACAAGCAGCAAGGGCAACACAAGAATATAACTATAATAGAACAATTTCCACAAAATAATTTGCTTGAGTTCTTTCTTCAAT
>DATCTB010000463.1:0-2084 GCA_036568185.1 Bacteroidales bacterium
GTGCTGAAATCTAGGTACTGAACATCGTCCAGCGTAATTTGGCTGAAAACCATGGTAGAGTCAAAAGCTACCGAAGTACCGTTCATATTTATCAAAGTTCCGGTTACAAGATAAGGATACGCATCGCCTTCATCGGTATAAAGCAGGGTTGTGTATTGCGTGAACAGCAAATCCCAGTTGTAGGTGGGCGGCTGAAGCTGAATTACATTTCCGGTTTTTAAACTGAACTGAACATCGTTATATTCATCATCTTTCGTCACGCTTGCTTCTACCAAACCAGTATTGTCCATGTTTGCATACCTGAAATAATAAGTATCGTTTTCCAGTTTTTCAAAAATGATTTTTCGCAATCCCAATTTCACACCCAGCTCATTTATGCCGCGGTTGATTACATAAACCTTACCAGGAAAAATAGAGTCGTTGCCCGAAACGCTCATCCAGTTGAATAAAGCAGTTGAATCGGGGTCTCCGTTTGAATTGTCGAATTGCCAAACCATTCCTGCCGTGTCAGTTACCATGGCAAGGTCTGTTTGATTGGTCATGGCAGCTTTCATAAAAGTTGAAGTATTCAGTCGGATTACCCAACTGCTGTCGCCGGAAGAAAATGAAAAGTCGAATTCGCTTTTCAGGTTCGAACTAACCGTTGAATCTTTCTCAAAGTTGAAATAGATTTGGTAGGTATAATATTGTCCCATAGGAATGGTTTCAACTTCCACAGGGTTCACCCTCACAGGCATTGTATCATCTTCTTTGAAACACGAAGAAAGCAAAACAACAACAAGCAATAAAAAGATTATATTTTTAAACATTCTTTATTTTGTAAAATTGAAAATAAGGTGAACGAAAAAAGTTCTTCCCCAGTTAACCGGGACAGAGCCGCCTCCTCCGCCATGCACTCCACCTGAACCGGTACCGGTAGTGGAAATGTTGGTGTTGTTAAAAAGATTTTTTCCGCCAACCTGTACATTTAACCTTCTTTTCCAAAACCAACGGCTTACATTAATATCGAGGCTGTTGTAGGCACTCATCACTACTTGTTCGGCCACTTCGTCAGTACCGCTAACATAAGTTTGCGGGTAAGCACCATTGTATTTATAAAAAACAGCAAAATTCAGTTCGGGCTTTTTCCACCAAAAAGTTCCCTGGGCGGTGAAGTCGGTGCTATAAATGAATTCTTGCTGGTATGTAGAGGCTGTATCAATCAGTTTTCTTCCGGTGGTGGCAACGCCCAACCTAAGTTGCAGCCAGGGATAAATACGGTTGTTGAAACTGAATTCATATCCTTGTGTAATAAATTCGTCCACATTGATGTAGGTGTAATAATTTTCAGCAGCGTTGATTTGCGCCAATTCAATTTTATTAAAAATATCGTTGTAAAATAAATTCAACTCAACACCCCAGTTATACATAGCCGCACTTTTTGAACTATAATTAGCAGACAAATTAATGTTCAAAGAAGTTTCAGCTTCCAGGTTTTCATTTCCTAAAATATTGTGGTTGATATCAACAAAGTCGAGGTAAAGTTCTTTTAATGAAGGTGCCCGGAAACCTTTTGCCAGCGACATCCGGATTGACATCATTTCTGAAGCATCCCATTTAGCATTGATGGAATAAACAAGGGGCGCTTTATACTCGGTATTGTAAATATACCTGATACCCGGTTGAATGCTCAACACGGAAATGGGAGCGTAGTTCAGGCTAAGAAATGCAGCGTAATCGCCAATTTGCTGGCGGTCATCTTTAATTCTTTTACCATACCCGGTTTCAATATTGAAATCAATTCCGAGCTGGTATTTGAAAACATTGTTTTTCGTCCATCGCGCTACATCTGCCCGCAAAAGGAAATTATCGAAAATGGTAGTATCCTGTTTTGCATCATCTTCTATCAAAATCTCGTCGAGATTTGACATGTCTTTCAAATAAGTATTTTTCGTGCGGTTATAAATCGAATAAGCGGAGAGCACATTCAAATTCATATTTTCGGTGAGGTTCCATCCACCTTCGCCCCTGAACGTAAGGCGGTTTGTATAAAAATAGACATCGGTTGCCTTTGGGACAATCAGCGTATCAACATAGTAATCGCG
>DATCTB010000464.1:0-2971 GCA_036568185.1 Bacteroidales bacterium
AATCTCCAAAATAATGAAACAAAAAAGCCAGCAAGAAAGCTGTTACTGCCATAGTAAAGAATGCACCAAGAAAAGACCTTTTAATAAGCCCAATTTTCGATTTATTGAATTCAAGTTCCAGTGAGCCTTCCAGTACAATAAGAATAAGCCCTACGGTTCCCAGCACGGGGAAAATGATTGAAAAATCAGGTAAATTAATATTAAAAAAAACCGCAACCTGCCTTACTCCCCATCCCATAATGAGCAATAAAATTACCGACGGAATTTTTGTTTTCGACGATGTAAAGTCAAACAAATAAGCAATCAGCAGAAGAACACAAAAAGTAATTATATAAGTTATGGTCATTCAGGTGCCTGTTTGTATCGTTTTTCAAATTGAAAACTAATCATTTTCACTAATAAAGGATAATCTATTATTTTCAACTGTATAGAACAAAGGGGCAATTAAAATTTTCGGATACCTTAATCTTAATCTTTGAGCCTCGCTTACAATGAAATCAGCAGCATTGCCAATTTCAAACAATGGCGCATAATGAAGAAAGTGTTCATTGGCTTTCACTTTTTCCCATCCGGCAGAATCCACCAGTCCGGCAACGAATTCTTCCTTGCGTGAAGCCAGGTTAACCATTCCGCAATGGTTGTGGCCAATTAAAGCAATGTGCTTCACTTTTCCAACAGCAATGGCGAAGGATACTTTAAATTCACTGTAATGAAGATTTGCCCCCCCCGTGCGAATGATAAAAGAAAAGTTGTGAGGTATATTCAGGCATTTGCGGTTGTCCATACACATACCCACTAGTAATTGTGCTGACTCATAATCTTCCTGGGGCCGATTCAAATTGTGATATTCCAGTAACAACCCTATTGGAGTGTCGCGGTATTCCGGCGAAATGTCTTCTTTCGTATTAACAGCGATAAGTTTTTTCATGGAGATAATTTATTTGGGTGAAACAAACATACGAAATTCAGCTCAAATTTTTCAATATAAAATCTTAAAAAGGAATTAGATGAATATGGAATGCAAGTACAAAGCGATATTCAGACAACAGTATTTTTTTAATTATTGATGCCAAGCTAGAGCTTAATAAAACGATAAGAAATTCTCAAGCAATTTATATGAGGCAGGGCTAAGTAATGAAACTGATTACAGTAAGAGGTTTACGTTAACCTGGGATATTGTTTTGGTTTTTAAGTTTATTTTGTAATCAACATAATTATTTGCAATTCTTCAGGGTATGGTTTGAAAGGATTTCCTATTTAATTTCTCTCGCCTTCTCAATTGCGTCTTTAATGTCTTTAACTACAAATTCGTTTTCCAAAATTGAAAACATATCATTTTTTTCAAAATCTTTTCTTAAACTTTCTTTAACACCTGATATGATAACTTTTATTCCCCTTAGTTTAAATGTATTAACTATTTCCTTAATACTCTGGTATCCTGTAGCATCAATAAGTGGAACATAGCGCATTCTAAGGATAATCACCTTAGGTTCTAAATGCGTATTTGTAACTGTTTCTTGAAATTGACGTGCCGCTCCAAAAAATAGGGGGCCATTAATTTCATAAAGCAACACGTTTTTGGGTATATCCAGCAATTCATCTTCAAACAAATTTTCCTCATTTTTTAATTCAGATGTTATGTTTTGAACATGAACAGATTCACTCATTCTTTTCATAAACATAAAGCTTGAGAGCACCATTCCAATTTCAATGGCAATAACTAAATCAAAAATTACAGTCAAAAAGAAAGTGGTTAGCAGTATAATAGTATCCATTTTATTGCCTTTTAACATCGATTTAAACTGATGCCATTCACTCATGTGGTAAGCAATAATTACCAAAATACCTGCAAGGCATGAAAGCGGTATTAATTTGGCATAAGGTGCAAATAAAAGCAGAATTGCTAATAAAATCAAACTATGTACAATACCGGCTATTGGTGTTCGTCCGCCATTTTTAACATTTGTAGCAGTTCGAGCTATGGCACCGGTTGCAGGAATTCCACCAAACAATGCTGAAACAATATTGGCACCCCCCGTTGCAATTAATTCCATATTTGAACGGTGTTTTCCTCCAATCATCGAATCAGAGACAACGGCTGAAAGCAAAGATTCAATACTACCCAATATGGCGATTGCAAAAGCAGGTTGAATAAGTGCCTGTATTGTAGAAAAATTCACATTTGGCATATCAGGCAGACTAAAATGATTGGGGATATCCCCAAAATTACTTTCAATTGTATCTACCGGAATTTCAAACACTTGTACCACAATTGTAGATATTAAAATTGCAACAATAGACCCCGGTATTTTTTTTGATATTTTTCGAAAATAAATGCTGATAAAAATAGTGGCAACTGCAATTGAAATAGCATACCAATTAACGTGTGTAAAATTTTTAAAATAGACAACCCATTTGTCAATAAAATTTGCTGGAACTTTGGCAATGTTAAGCCCGAAGAAGTCATTGATTTGTGATGAGAAAATAATTAATGCTATGCCGCTTGTAAAACCAACAATTAGCGAATACGGTATAAACTTCAGCAAATTACCAAGCCGCAAAAGCCCCATCCCTATCATTAAAAAACCCGCTAAAAATGTCGCAATGATTAATCCATCAATTCCATATAACTGAATAATTCCATAAACAATTACAATGAATGCGCCTGTAGGGCCTCCAATCTGAACCCTGCTACCACCAAATGTAGAAATGACAATTCCTGCAACTATAGCAGTTATTATTCCTTTTTCGGGAGAAACGCCTGACGCTATTGCAAACGCTATTGATAATGGTAAGGCTACTATTCCAACAATTAAACCTGAAAGAAAATCTTTTCTGAGAGTTTCTTTCGAAATGCCTTGCCTTATAAGGGAGAAGAGTTTAGGTGTGAATTCTTTTTTCATTTTATAGCCTCTGTATTACGACTATACGCAGTTTTGCTAATAAGGAAAAACCAGGCATTCTGCGAATA
>DATCTB010000465.1:0-6727 GCA_036568185.1 Bacteroidales bacterium
AAACCCATTTTCCCAATACTTCCTTCAAGTTTAACTGCTGAAAAGGAAGTAGCGGATTTTGTTTCGAAAGGAAGAATTTTCTTCCCGGATGAAGTTGTTTTTGGAAATGCACTGGGGAAAATCAGAAATACGCCAAAGCCAACTACTTTTGATATAGTGCTTTCAAGGATTGACCTTGGCTCCATCAGGAAAATAATTGATAATGCCAGCGACGGTTACCTTGCACCTCAAAAAGTGAGGGAGCTGCTTGTTGCTGCCAACATTCCCTGTGCTGACGAATTTGTGGCAACTAATCAAAAGGAAATGGAAAATGCCGCTTTGAAACTTGGTTTTCCTTTGGTGATGAAGGTTGTTGGACCGGTCCATAAGTCGGATGCGGGTGGTGTTATACTGAATATTGGCTCGATTGAAGAGGTATCACTGCATTTTGAAAAACTGATGAAAATCAAAGAAGCAACGGGCATTTTACTGCAACCCATGCTTTCGGGCACCGAATTGTTTGCCGGTGTAAAATATGAAGAGAAATTTGGGCACATGATTCTTTTTGGGCTTGGAGGAATATTTATTGAAGTGCTGAAGGATGTCCGCAATGTGTTGGCTCCGGTAAGTTTTGAGGAAATATTGTCTGAAATTAAATTACTCAGAAGTTATAAAATTATTGAGGGAACTCGTGGAAAGGAAGGAGTGGATGAGGATTTGTTTGCAGACATAATTGTGAGTTTGTCATCACTGGTTTCTATTGCCCCTGAAATTATCGAAATGGATTTGAACCCGCTGCTTGGAAAAAAAGATTCAATTATTGCTGTTGACGCACGAATCAGAATTCAAAAATAAATTATGAAGCGTTCTGATTTCGTTTTTCTTTTCGCGGTAGCACTTTGCTTTCTTCCATTCTTTGTCAGCGAAAAAGTCTATCATTTTTATGTCAGTTTCAACCATGAGCATGGCTATATTATGGCTTTTATCAAGTTTGCCGTACTGGCTACTTTGGGCGAAGTGATTGGATTGCGGATAAAAACCGGGCATTTTAACCAGCCGGGATTCGGTATTATGCCCAGGGCAATAGTTTGGGGCTTCATCGGATTGACTATCAAGGTAGCCTTTGTGATTTTTCAATTTGGAACGCCAATTATGCTTGAAAACCTTGGCTTGAAGAATGCAGTTTCTGCTCTGTCAGGACCGTTTTCTGCAGAAAAACTATTTGTTGCTTTTTGCACCAGCGTGGCGCTCAATGTGGTTTACGCTCCCGTTATGATGACTTTTCACAAAATGATGGATGTACACATTGTGGCTCACGGAGGCACCGTTTCGGGCTTGTTTACTTTCATCCATTTCAAGGAAATTATTGTAAATTTGGACTGGAATGTGCAATGGAATTTTGTGTTTAAAAAAACCATCCCGTTTTTCTGGATTCCCGCACACACCATTACATTTTTATTGCCGCCTGACTTCCAGGTTTTATTTGCAGCGTTGCTCGGAATTGCACTTGGAACTATTTTGTCAGTTGCAAGTTTGAAAGGAAATTCGAATTTTATTAAATAGAAATAAAAGCTTTTATAAATGAAAACCACTCCAATTAATTACCAGATTGTAAGCGATATACTAAAAAACAGTGCCGTAAAATCTGTCGGAAATGCTTCCATTCGTGAAGTTAAAAAGCTGATTGACGAAATTGAACAAGCCACCGGCGATAAATTTATCAGGATGGAAATGGGAATTCCCGGGCTTCCTCCTGTTCAGATTGGTATTGAAGCTGAAAAAAAAGCACTTGACGCGGGAATACCGGCTATTTACCCGGATATTTTTGGGATATATCCATTAAAAAATGAAATCCAGCGCTTCGCAAAATTATTTCTGAAATTGGATGTGAACGTTGAAGGGTGCTTGCCAACCGTTGGTTCGATGCAGGGAAGTTTTGCTTCTTTTATGACGCTAAACAGAATGCATTCAAAGCGTGAAGGCACCCTTTTTATCGACCCCGGTTTTCCAGTCCACAAGCAGCAGCTTCGTGTGATGGGGCAGGACCACATGGCTTTTGATGTATATAATCACCGTGGCGATAAACTGAAAGCAAAACTTGAATCTTATTTAAAAACTGGTAAAGTTTCGACAATCCTCTATTCCAATCCCAACAACCCATCCTGGATTTGTTTCACTGAAAATGAATTAAAAATTATCGGCGATTTGGCGAATGAGTACAATGTAATTGTAATTGAAGACCTGGCTTATTTTGGAATGGATTTCAGGAAAGATTATTCAGTTCCCGGGCAGCCGCCTTATCAGCCAACAGTAGCAAAATATACTGAGAATTACGTGCTGCTGATTTCCAGTTCTAAAGTATTCAGTTACGCGGGTCAAAGGATAGGCATGATGGTTATTTCAGACAAAGTTTGGGATACCAAAGCACCTGATTTACTGCGGTATTACCGCTTTGACACTGTTGGCAGGGCAATGGTTTATGGAGCTTTGTATTCATTAAGTTCCGGAACGGCTCACACACCTCAATACGCGCTGGCAGCAATTCTCAAGGCGGTGAATGATGGTAAGTACAACTTTATTGAAGCTGTGAAAGATTATGGTGTAAAAGCCAAAATCATGAAAAAAATGTTTTTGGAAAATGGATTCAAGATTGTTTACGACAAAGATGAAGGCAATCCAATCGCAGACGGCTTCTACTTCACTTTTTCATATCCCGGCTTCAATGCCGAAGAACTGTTAAACGAGTTAGTTTATTATGGCATCAGCGCTATTTCCCTTTTAATAACCGGAAGCGAGCATACAGAAGGTATCAGGGCATGCGTTTCGCTGGTAAAGCATGAGCAATTTCCTGACTTGGAATTCAGGCTTAATAAGTTCCATGAAGACCATCCAATTCAATAATTTTTTATTGTTTAAAGAAAATAGATTATGTCGCATGGCAGATTTGATAACCCTATAGTTGCTGCCTTAGCCGGCTTTTGGGATTTGTTTCGCAAACAGGAAAAAGCTGACAGGTTGAAAGTAACTGACCGTTTTGAAGGGAAAACAGTTTTGGTTACCGGAGCCAATTCAGGATTGGGTTTTGCAGTAGCAGTTGAAATTGCAAAAAGAGGCGGTCATGTAATTATGGCTTGCCGGAGGCAGATTCCTGAAGCGGGTGAAAAAGCTAAAAAACTGAGCGGCTCTGATAAAATTGAGATGCGTTACCTTGATTTGAGTAAGATTGACACCATTCACCAGTTTGTCAGCGACTTAAAAAAAGATAATATTTCACTCGATATTAGTATTCTGAATGCAGGCGTAGCCTTGGCAAAAGCCAGAAAAACTCCTTCCGGGCTGGAAGAAATGTTTTTGGTCAATTATCTTTCTAACGTGATTCTAACCAACCTTTTACTGACAGAAGGAGTAATTAAAAAATCGAAAAAGGATGAGTTCAAGCCCCGCATTATTTTCATCTCTTCCGATTCGCACCAGGGCTCGTCGGCTGTAGATTATTCTGAATTTGGTAAGTTTTACGAATATGGTGCCTCAAAAGGGATTGCCAATTACAGTTATTTCAAATTGGTCTTAAATACTTATGCTACTGAGCTTTCCCGGCGTTTAAACAAAGGTGGAGTTGAATACGGCGTTAATGTAATTTGCCCCGGACCGGTTCACAGCAACATTATCAAAGAAGCGCCATTTATGCTTCGGATAATAATTGGCGCTATTTTTAAAGTTATTTTCCGTTCGCCTGCAAAAGCTTCTTTGCCAGTGGTTTATATGTCGATTACTGACGATTTTGATGGAAAAACGAATGAATACATGCACATGTTCCGTGAAAAGAAAATGGATTCAAAAGTTTATTTGCCTGAAGAAGGCGCTAAGTTGTGGGATGAATCTATAAAGCTTTGGAAATCGGTTGACCCTAAAGCGGCAACTATTTAAATCTTTCTCCTTTTCATTTTTTGAAAGTAAAATTGTTCGACTTTCCGAACAAATTGCCTAGTCGTTTGTTTAAGTAATAAATCATTATATTAAACAAACAAAACAATGACAGTTGACAAACTTTTGGAAAAAGACCTGAAACTTGATTTCTTAATCAGGATGGGAATCAGGCAGCTTCTTAAAACCAGGCTGAAAAATGAAAAAAAACCTACGGCTGAGCTGCAGCAGCATCATTTGATGGAGTTGATTGATGAACTGAAATCAAGCCCCATCGCGATAAACACGCAAGATGCAAATGCCCAGCATTACGAAGTTCCCGCAGAATTTTATGAAATTGTTTTAGGTCCAAACCTGAAATACAGCAGCGGTTATTGGCAGAGTGACGATGATACACTTAAAGAATCTGAGTTACAAATGCTTGAATTAACTATCGAAAGGGCTGATATTCAAAATGGGCAAACTGTTCTCGACCTTGGCTGTGGATGGGGTTCTTTCTCCCTTTTTGCTGCTGAAATGTTTCCGAATTCTGATTTTATTGCCGTTTCAAATTCAAATTCCCAAAGAAAGTTTATTGAAAACCGGGCATCTGATAAGGGCTTAAAGAATTTAAAGGTTTATACAGCAGATATAAATGATTTCAATCCGCTTGAAAAGTTTGACAGAATTGTTTCGGTTGAAATGTTTGAACATGTCAGGAATTACCAGATGTTGTTTTCAAGAATTCATTCCTGGTTGAAAAAAGAAGGGAAATTATTTGTTCACATTTTTACTCACCATACATATGCCTATAAGTTTGAAGTTGAGTCTGATAAGGATTGGATGGCGAAGTATTTCTTCAGCGGTGGAATGATGCCCAGCGACAATCTGCTATTTTATTTTTCTGAAAAGTTTAAAACCGAAGGACATTGGAAAGTTGATGGGACACACTATTCCCAAACTCTTGAAGCTTGGTTAGCCAAAATGGATGAAAACAAAGCGCAGATAATGAGTTTGTTCAGAGAAGTTTATGGAGTTGAAGCGACTAAATTCTGGGCTTATTGGAGAATATTTTTTATGGCTTGTTCAGAAACATTTGCTATGAACAACGGGCGTGAGTGGGGAGTTAGCCATTATTTATTTGAAAAAATATAGTAATGGAAAAAGTTGCAATTGTTGGAACCGGAATTGCTGGCATGTCTTCTGCCTGGCTGCTTCACGAAAAATATGATATTACCGTTTTCGAACAAAACGATTACATCGGTGGGCACACGAATACGGTTGATGTTAATGAATATGGAACCAAAATCCCGATTGATACAGGGTTTATCGTTTTCAATAAAACAAATTATCCGAACTTGGTGAAGCTTTTTGATAAACTGGATGTAGCCTATAAACCAACGAAAATGTCTTTTTCTGTGCAACATATATCACGCGGGTTGGAGTATAGTGGCTCTGGTTTCAATGGAATTTTCGGGCAACGCAAGAATTTACTGAGCAGGTCATTTATAAAAATGCTGGCGGATATAAACCGCTTCAATAACACCAGTGTTGAAGTGCTCGAAAAACCTGAATATGCTCAGCATACCCTCGGCGATTTTATTGAAGAAAAGAAATTTGGAAAGGATTTTAAAGAAAATTACCTATTGCCGATGAACTCAGCCATTTGGTCAACACCACCTGAAAAAAGCCTTGAATTTCCATTGCTAACACTGGTCCGGTTTTTTAAAAATCATGGGTTACTTGGTGTAAATTCTCATTTTCAATGGTATACAGTTGATGGGGGAAGTAAAAATTATCGTGAAAAACTTATCAAGCCATTTCAAAATAAAATCAAAGTAAACAGCAAAATTATCAACGTCAAAAAAGAAGGTAACTATGTTGAATTACAAACGATTAATGGTGAAAAATTTCAATTTGACAAAGTAATTCTTGCCGGGCATGCTGACCAGAGCCTGGGAATATTGGAAAATCCAACCTTCCTCGAAACGAAGTTGCTTAAAAATTTCAGTTATCAGCCAAACAAAGTAACCTTGCACACCGATGCAAGCGTTATGCCCAAGCGCAAAAGGGTTTGGTCAGCATGGAATTATAGGATTGAAAAATTGAATGGTTCCTGGAAAACTTCCACTGTTTACAGCATGAATGCACTGCAACAGGTTTCTGAAAAAAAGGAATATTTCCTTTCAGTAAACGATGCAGGGATTGTAAATCCTGATAAAATCATCAAAGAATTCACTTACGACCACCCGGTTTTTACTGTTGGTGCAATTGAAGCCCAGAAAGAACTACACCAACTAAATGAAAACGGGCAAGTTTATTTTTGCGGTAGCTATTTTGGCTATGGATTTCATGAAGATGCACTAAAATCAGGAATTCAGGCAGCCGAACAATTGGCAGGAGAGCAACTATGGAATTAACTTCATCAATCTACCGATGCCTTATTGCCCATGAGCGGCTTGTTCCGAAAAAAAATAATTTTCGTTACAATATTTTTATGTTTTACCTGGATATAGACAAGTTGGATGAGTTGGCAGGAAGGTTGAAATTAATGAGTTACAACCGCTTTAATGTTTTTAGTTTTTACGACAAGGACCATTTTAAACAAAAAGATAATTACAATTCTGAGCCAGTAAGAGCCAGACTGGGGAAATATTTAGGTAGTGAAGGTTTGAATTTTATCCCTTCGCGTGTTATGCTGCTCACCAACCTTCGCTTAATGGGCTATGTTTTTAATCCTGTTTCATTTTATTTTTGTTATGATGAAAATCAAGAAATCAAATGCGTTGTTGCTGAGGTGAGTAATACTTTTGGAGAAATGAAGATGTATCTGGTTAAAGAACAA
>DATCTB010000466.1:0-3004 GCA_036568185.1 Bacteroidales bacterium
TTCCTCAGGTTCTTCGATGAAATTCAATTCTACTTTTTCAATGTCAATCAGTTTTTCATTAAAAACAACATGGCTTTTCCAGTCGTCTGCCTGGGTTGAAAAACGGGTGTAAAGAAATCCCCTAAAACCGGGAATGAAAACGATAAAGGGTTGGCTGGCATCCTCCATCAGCATATAAGTTCCAAGGTTGTTTTGCGTGGCATCGCCTACATAAAAAACTTTGGTTAGTTTTTCGTGTTTAAATAATTTGATTTTATCAAAAAGATTAATTCGGTAATCGTCCTGGTAAACTTCCACTTTAATACCTATTGCTGCCATGCGGGTAATTACATTGTCGCGGCTGGCCAACGAGACAGGAGCTTTAACTTTCAAGCTCTTGAGTGTGCCCAGCAGCATTTCCATCATTTCAGAGCTGGCAGGGTATTTGCCATTCAACAACCAGCCTCTGCTGGTTTTCAATAATTCAACTTTGTTCAGTTGCTTATCGGCCATGAAGATACGCGTAACAGTTGCTGTATCCCTGACACCAAAATCTGATTCACGCTGGTCGAGCGTACTGTAGCGGTAGGTTACAAGAATAGTAAGTGCTACAGCAACCAGTAAAATGACAACGATAAGATATATTTTGTTTTTTTTCATTTCGAATATTTTCTTTTTCTCAACCAAATCAAAATGCTGGCAAGCAGAATAATGAGCACCATAGGGGCTGCAATATTGATGACTTGCCATTTCACACGGCTGTTGTTGATTTTTGTTTTATCGAGCAGGCGCAAAGTTATTTCCCGCGACCTCAGCGAAATTAGTCCTGGCCCGTCAATCAGGTAATTCATTGCATTGAGAATAAAAGTTTTGTTCCCAAAAGTTTCGCGTGTATGCCTGTCATAACCCAGTGGCATAGGTTGTCCGCTTTGCGGGTCGAACTGGTTCCGAATGATGTCACCATCAGAAACAACAATCATGCTCGTAGGGTAACTGGTTTCTTTAAAGCCAATCTCTTTATCATCGGCAATTGCAGGAGGAATACGGTTGCGGAAATCGGAAGCAAAAGTACCTTCAAGCAAAACAGCTATTGCTTCAGAAGGGCCGGGATAAAGCCGCTCATCGGGCTGCTGGCTGATGATAGATAAGCTAATCATTGCGGGTACGTTAACTTTCCTGGAATAGAGTGATGTAGAAAGCAAAACTGTTTTTTTCACATCTTTCGTCCGCAAAGTATCTATGCTGCTTACAAATTGTGTCTTGATGGTATTCAGGTTTTTCACAATCGGGTGTGAAGATTGGGGTGTGATAACCGGAAAATAAAACCACGGGAAGAAGTCAATCTGTGGCTGGTCGCCAACCTGTCCGGTTCGGATGGGAATTGGCAAAGCATTCAAGTCCATCACCAAATCGTTGTTCAGCCTCACACCGTATGTAAAAAGCTGGCTTTGCAAATCAATCGGGTTTTCAACAGCCACGGTTGATTCAGCAAATTGTATGCTGTCCATGCTGGCAATAACGGGGTCAATCAGCCACATCACCTTACCGCCATACATAATATATTGGTCGATAATGAAGCGATCCTTTCCTGAAAATGCAGAATCGGGTTGAGCGATGATAATGGCTGCGTATTTCGGCACTATTTTATATTCCTGATAGGTTGAATCAGTCAACACGCGCGAGACGAGTGCATTTAATTGCCCGTCAATCCTGATGCGGTCAGTAATATAATCGGCTTTTAAAGCTGTAGTAACGTCAAAGGTTTCGCGTGATGTGAGTTCGCCATGGCCTTCGATAAAAGCAATTCTTGGCTTCACTTTTCGGCTCATTAAATGAATGGCATTCACAAATTTAAATTCAAGGTTTTGAATTGAATTGTTCAAAACCGCTTCAGGCGGAACATTGAGCTGTGCATCGAGCAATTCCACCGGCATTTCTTTATCGCGGTAGCTGATAATTGTTCCCGGAAAAATTACCTGCTGGTCAACGCCGGTTTTGGTTTTCACCTGCAGGTTGGTTGGCGTCAGGCCTTGTTCAACCAAAAGCTGGTAAGTGGTGTTCCTTTCGCGCTGGTCTTCACTGGCCGATGGGTTGATAAATTCGTACTGAATATTCTTATTATAAGCCCTGAATTCGTCGAGCATTTCTTTTGTTTCGCTACGCAAACGCTTGAACCCTGCCGGAAAATCACCATCAAGGTAAACCCTGAAATACACAATATCGTCCAGGTTTTTTAAAATTTCTTTGGTCGAATTGGATAGAGTATATCTTTTTTCGCTGGTTAAATCGAAACGTGTGAAAACATAAGCTCCAATAAAATTGACAACAACAATTGCTACAACCACCAGCAAAAGCTGGAGCATATATTGTCTTTTTATATTTCGTTTTTGATTTTTCATTTTAAAAAACTCAATTCCACTTGCGCCGCGCCAGCACGAAATTGGTAAGGTATAAAAACAAAATAATGATGCTTAAAAAATAAATCACGTCTCGTGTATCAATCACTCCCCTGCTTACTGAGCTGTAATGCGCACTAATTCCCAATGATTTGATAAACAGATCAACTGAACCAAATAATTCCAAAGAATATATCAGCTCGAAACCCAAATAAAGAAAGGCGCTGATGATGATGGCCAGCAAAAACGAAACTACCTGGTTTTCGCTGATGGAAGAGGCAAAAATTCCTATTGCTACAAACGCTCCTCCAAGCAATATCAGGCCAATGAACGAACCCCAAAAGCCACCCGAATCAATATTCCCGGTAGGAAAACCTAATTGCCAGACTGAAAAATAATAAACCAGTGTTGACAGCAAAGCCAGGACCACCAATGCGAAAGCGGCGAAATATTTTGCTAAAATAATTTGCATGTCCGACAGGGGGCGGGTGAAAAGCAACTCGATAGTCCCGCTTTTTTTCTCGTCAGCAAAAGAACGCATGGTAACTGCCGGGATGAGGAAAAGAAAAACGAAAGGAGCTATGATGAACAGCCCGTCAACATTGGCATAGCCGAAATCGAGGATATTA
>DATCTB010000467.1:0-3912 GCA_036568185.1 Bacteroidales bacterium
TCGTAAGCAATGTTCAGTCCACCTAAATCTGCAATATTTTCGCCCATCGTCAACTGGCCATCTACATTTAGTGAATCCAGGATTTTATAGCCATCATATTGTTTTGCCAGGATGACAGTTTTTTCACTAAACCTTTCGGCATCGCCGGCAGTCCACCAATCGTTCAAGTTTCCATCTTTATCGTATTTTCTTCCCTGGTCATCAAAGCCGTGTGTCATTTCGTGGCCAATAACAACACCGATTGCACCATAATTTACAGCATCGTCAGCATCTTTATTAAAGAAAGGTGCCTGAAGAATTCCTGCCGGGAAAACGATTTCGTTGTTGGTTGGGTTGTAGTATGCATTTACGGTTTGAGGTGTCATTCCCCATTCAGTTTTGTCTACAGGTTTTCCAATCTTATCCAAATCTCTTTTAAACTCAAACTTATTTGCATTCAGCACATTCACCAAATAATTATCAGGAACAATTTCCAAAGTTGAATAATCTCTCCATTTGTCGGGATAGCCAATCTTTACAGTAATAGCTGCAAGTTTATCCAAAGCTTTTTGTTTAGTGGAATCGTCCATCCAATCCAGGTTTTTTATGCGTTCGGCAAATGCAAGCCTGAGGTTTTCAACCAATTCCACCATTCTGCTTTTCGATTCAGGTGGAAAATATTTTTCAACATAAATTTGTCCAATTGCTTCGCCCAATCCATTGCTTGTGGTTCCCAAAACTCGTTTCCAGCGGTCGCGTAATTCTTCGTTTCCCGATAGGGTTTTTCCAAAAAATTCAAAATTTTGATTTACAAAATCATCGCTCAAATAGTTTGCTGAATAATCAAGTAATTTCCAATTGAGGTAATCTTTCCATTCTTCAACGCCAAAATCATTCATTATAGGGCTGATACCTGCAATAAATTCAGTTTGTCTGACATTAATATCACCCGGATTGCTCAAACCAAGTTCAGCAAAATAAATATCCCAGTCAAAATCGGGAGACAATTCTTTTAATTCAGCAAGGGTCATTTTGTTGTAGTTGGCATTCGGGTCGCGGCGTTCGAGCCTGCTTTTCGAAACTTTGGCCAGGCGGGTTTCAATTTCCATCACGTTTTTTGCAGATTGCTCAGCAACAGATTGGTCAGCGCCTCTGAGTACGAACATTTTTGTTATATGATCGACATAAGCTTCACGTATTTCCGCTGAGCGTTCATCGGGGTTGATGTAATAATCCACATCCGGAAGGCCAAGTCCGCCCTGGTAGAAATTGGCTATTTCCCAATTGCTGTTTTTCTGGTCGGCTGACGAGAAAAAATAAAATAACGGATAAATGCCCACCTGCTGGAGAGTTGCAACATATTCCTGCACATCTTGTTTGGTTTGTAAAGCATCTATTGCTTCAAGATAATCCTGCAGAGCATTTACGCCCAGTTCTTCAATTCTTGCAGTATCCATACCGCTATTGTACATATCCCTTATTTTCTGGTTTATACTTCCATTTACGGCATTTTGATCGGCCGAAACCTCAGCAACCAGTGATTTAAGTTGTTCTTCATTCTCCTCAGTGATAACGGTAAAAGCACCGTAAACACTATATTCTGATGGAATGGGATTGGCTTTAATCCAGCCTCCGTTGGCAAATTCATAGAAATTATTGCCAGGTTTTATACTCAGATCCATATTTGCCGGATCGATTGCTTTTGTCATAACTTTTTCTTGTTTTTTGTCGAGGCATGAGCTTAGCAAGCCCATGGCCATAACGACCAATAATACAAAATTGATTTTCTTCATGATAATTTTAAGATTTAATGGTTGCGAAAAAATAGAGCGCAAATATAGAAAATTGCTTAAAATGTCTGGGGCTAAACTTTATGTATAAAATTAAAACTCAATCTCAAGGTCCAATTGTTCTTTAAGGGTTTTAACTCCTGGATATTTCTGAGCTAATTCATCAAATTTTTCCCTGTCGGTGTAGGCTACTTTTTTTTCTTCTTTTGGGGGTAAAACTGCGTTCAGTTTTATGTTGGTGTTGTCAAGTTCATTTTTTAAAAATTCCTGCAATGCCAGTACATTAAGGGTATCTTTGGCAATCAAGATATTATCCACCTTATATTCTATTTCAAAATTTTCTTTTAATACCGGTGAATATTTAGCAATTGCATTGGCGAAACTTGGTGCTTTCTGGTGATAAAAGTCGTAAAACTTTTTCCAGGAAACTTCCAGTTTATCTTGTGAAAAATCAGAATTTTTCTCGGGCTGCTTGTCCCCGGAATCATCGTTTTCAACATCCGGGTTTTTAGTTGGCCGCTTCAATGAAACATTGCGGTAGCTTTTCGAGTTTCCTTCGTCTGGCCTGGTTTTGTCAATATTTTTTTTTAGTTCAGAAACGGCAGGGTTGCTGGCTTTAGTTTCTTTAGTTTCCTTGTTTTGATAAGGTTCAGCTTTCTCCTTTAGTTCAGTTTTTTTGGCCTGAATGGGTTTGGTGAAACTTTGCTGGACAGGTGCAGCGCCTGAAGAAATTTGTCCTAACAACATCAATGCAATTTCGATGTGCAAGCGTTTGTTGTTGCTTGCTTTATAACTCAAATCATATTTATTGCACAAATCGAGGGCCTTCAACAGCCATTCACCTTCAAACGATTCAGATTGTATGCGATAACGTTCTTTTAGTGAAGGGCTTGAATGCATCAGCTGCAATGTTTCCGGGTTTTTAATCACCAGCAAATTTCTGAGGTGTTCGCTCAAACCGTTGATAAAATGCTGCCCATCGAAACCATTTTCAATAATATCATTAAAAGTCAGCAGCAATTGCGAAATATCATTTTGCAAAATGGAATCAGTTATCTTGAAATAATATTCGTAATCAAGAATATTGAGGTTGTCGATGACGTTCTTGTAGGAAATCTGGTCGCCACTGAAACTGACTATCTGGTCGAAAATGGAAAGCGCATCACGCAAGGCGCCATCAGCTTTTTGTGCAATAACGTGCAAAGCCTCGAAATCGGCGGTTATATTTTCATTCTCAGCTACATATTCAAGGTAGCCGGCAATATCTTCAACGCTTATCCTTCTGAAATCAAAAATCTGGCAACGTGAAAGGATGGTTGGTATGATTTTGTGCTTTTCGGTGGTCGCCAGGATGAATTTCGCGTAAGCAGGTGGTTCTTCCAGAGTCTTTAAAAATGCATTGAAAGCCGCGGCAGAAAGCATGTGCACCTCATCAATGATATATACCTTGTATTTTCCAACCTGGGGAGGAATGCGCACTTTTTCGACCAAATTCCTGATATCATCAACCGAATTGTTGGAGGCTGCGTCAAGCTCGTAAATATTAAATGATGCGCTGTTGTTGAAAGCAGTACACGATTCGCATTTGTCGCAAGGCTCCATTTCTGCGTTCAGGTTGTAGCAGTTGATGGTTTTTGCCAGGATGCGTGCACAAGTGGTTTTTCCAACGCCTCTGGGTCCGGTAAATAAAAATGCCTGGGCCAGATGTTCGTGCTTGATGGCATTCTGCAAAGTGTTGGTAATTGACTGTTGCCCAACCACCTGCCTGAATGTTGCAGGGCGATATTTTCTTGCCGATACGATAAAATTCTCCATAAAAACTTGGGAAAAAATGAAGCCCAAAAGTAGTAAAAAAAGTTGGAAGGAGGAAGATGGAAGACGGAAGACCGAAGACGGAAACTTCTGGCAACGAAATCTTTTGTCTTACCAAACGCTTTCTTACTGTCAGGAGGGAGTGAAATATATTATTTCCATATTTTCTTTTTTGTACTTTGAGTTTTTGCCTTTGAGTTTTGTCCTTAATTAAATTTCACATCAGTACATTTTCAAATTATCTTCTTTTCAAATCGAAAAAGCTTAATTTTGACGCTAATGAACAGCATCCTTATTTATAGTCCGAAAATTACCACCAGGCTGAAGTATA
>DATCTB010000468.1:0-2060 GCA_036568185.1 Bacteroidales bacterium
GCAAGCCCATGAAGAATTCCGATTCCAAGCGCAGCCCAGTAAGTTTGGTTTATAAATTTTGAATGGGTATGCGTGTGCATCCGGGTAATTTTGTGCGGGTGGCCATGTTTATGAAGAAAAACATTTCCGTGTTCGTCATCATGTGTATGGAAATGAGAATGTTCTGAATCGGTTTTGAGTTTAACAAGCCTTGAAAGTGCCCAAAAACCAATTACAATCAGTAATAATCCAACAATTTTCTCACTGTATGTAGAAATAAATTCTACCGGAATCAAATCTTTAAAATAAAAGAAAAGAGTTCCAATTAACAACATTCCAATCAAGTGCCCAGTTCCCCACGCCATTCCTACCAGCCAGGTACGGAACCGTGTGTTCAGGGCAAGGGGTGCAATAGCCGCAAGGTGGTCGGGGCCTGAAAGTACATGCAGGCTGGCAGCGAGAAGCCCGAAAATTAAAGGTAGGTTGGCAAATGTTTCCGACATAGAACATAAAATTGGGTAACAAATATAAATTTAATAAAATTAAAAATGCCCATTCACAGGCCAAACGGAGAGATTTATAACGAATCTAATTTAGGCGGAACTTTCTTCGTTTTCTGTTTACCTTTGCCTTCATTCATAATAGAATTTCAATGAAAAGATTTTTTGCCCAACTTTCATTTAACGGAAAAAACTACCACGGTTGGCAAATGCAGGAAAATGCACATTCGGTGCAGGCTGAAATCAATGAAAAACTTTCGTTGTTGCTTGGTGAGCCAATCAATGTCGTCGGTTGTGGAAGGACCGATACTGGCGTCCATGCAAAGGAGTATTTTGCTCATTTTGAAATCGAAAATTTACTTATTGAGCCGGAAGAACTGGCTGGAAAGCTAAATAATTTTCTCCCTCAGGATATTGCCATTCATCGGATTTTTGAAGTAAAACCTGATATGCATGCGCGTTTCAGCGCAACAAGCCGCACGTACCGATATTATATTTCGAAAAAGAAAAACCCTTTTTTGCAGGGGTTAAGCTATTTTTATCACGTACCGCTCAATGTTTCTGAAATGAAAAAAGCCAGTAGTTTTCTGCTTGATTATACTGACTTCACAAGCTTTTCAAAACTTCATTCGCAAACCAATAATAATAATTGCAAAATTTCTTTTGCCGCTTGGGAAGAAACTGGCGAAATGCTTATTTTCACCATCACTGCCGACCGTTTCCTTCGAAATATGGTGAGGGCAATTGTTGGAACTTTGCTGGAGGTAGGAAAAGGAAAAATGAAAGCTTCTGAAATAAGAAATATTATTGAACTTAAAAACCGTTCTGAAGCCGGGTTTTCAGTTCCTGCGGAAGGATTATTTCTGGAAAAAGTGGAATTTCCTTATTGATTTATAACTAAAGCATTAACTGACAAATAAGCAATATGAAGGCTAAAACAATCAATGAAGTAATCACCTTATTGGATGAAATAATTGCTAACGCGAAAAAAGAAAATTCGAGGCTGGGCTATTTTCCTGCGCTATACAGAAAAGTAACGATAAGGGTGAAGCAAGGGATAATAAATGGAGAATTTAGGGATGGTGCAAGAATGGAGGTTTTGGATGTGAAATTTGCAAACCGGTATTTGGAAGCTTATGATATGAATATAAATAAAGGCCAGGTAACAAAATCATGGAAACTTGCTTTCGGCCAATGTTTTACCTGGCGCCCAATTGTTTTGCAGCATTTGCTTCTTGGAATGAATGCCCACATCAGCCTGGATTTGGGGATTGCTGCCGCTGAAACCATGAGAGGAAAGAATTTGGACGATATTAATGAAGATTTCAACAAAATAAATGATTTGCTCATTTCCATGATTAATGAAGTCCAGGATGATTTGGCAGAAGTATGGCCGGCCTTGAAATATTTAGATAAAATTGCAGGAAATGCTGATGAAAAACTTTCTGGTTTTGGGATGAAAATAGCCCGGGGAGCGGCCTGGAAAGTTGCTGAAGAGGTTTGGAAAACACCGGAAGGGAAGTGGAACGAAAAAATTGATGAAATTGATGCAAAAGTTGAAAATATGTCGCACTTGTTAGT
>DATCTB010000469.1:0-3730 GCA_036568185.1 Bacteroidales bacterium
GGGGTTACCATATTTTTGAATTGAATAAATAGCCAGAAAACTAACCAATTTTAATAGGATTGCCTTCTGCACTTATTTTGACCCGGTCAAAAACTTCCGGGTTTATTTCATTTACAACCCTTATAAGGGCTTCAAGTTTTAGAGCAAGGTTGTTTGCGCTGGGATTTTGAGCTTTGAGCTGCTCGATTAACTGTTCCATTTTGATAATAATTAGAGAGTGTTTGTTTTATTGCGGTACAAATTACAAAATTTTAAATACTCTGAGCCTGTATAGCTGTAATAACAACAGTATTCACAATATCTTTTACAAGGCAGCCACGGCTTAAGTCATTAACTGGTTTGTTCAATCCCTGTAAAACAGGGCCAATAGCCACCGCATTTGCTGATCGTTGGACAGCTTTATAAGTATTGTTACCTGTATTTAAATCCGGGAAGATGAAAATTGTTGCTTTTCCAGCTACTTCGCTATTCGGCATTTTTTGCTGGGCAACAGTATAATCTATAGCAGCATCATACTGGATAGGCCCTTCTGTTTTTAAATCAGGTCTTCTTTTTTGTACAATCTCTGTAGCAGCCCTCACTTTTTCTACGTCTGTTCCTTTTCCGGATTTTCCTGTGGAGTAAGAAAGCATGGCAATTCTTGGTTCAATTCCAAAAAGTATCGCAGTATCAGCAGAACTAATTGCAATATCTGCCAACTGCTCTGCGTCAGGATTTGGGTTGACAGCGCAATCTCCGTAAACCAATACCCGGTCTTTCAAACACATAAAAAATGAACTCGAAACAATAGAAACTCCAGGTTTTGTTTTGATAAATTCAAATGCAGGGCGGATAGTATGTTGTGTTGTATGTGCTGCACCGGAAACCATTCCATCAGCATGACCTTTGTAAACCATCATCGTTCCAAGATAGCTCACATCATGCATAATATCATTAGCAGTTTCTCTGGTTATGCCTTTGTGTTTCCTCAATTTATAATATTCTGAAGCATAAACCGGAAGCAAGTCGTTATCATAAGGGTCGATAATATTGACACCCTCAAGATTAACCCGCAATGAAGCAGCTTTTTTGAAAATTTCCTCTTCATTTCCAAGCAGGGTAATGTCAACCACGTTTCGCCTCATCAATATATCAGCAGCTTTCAGTATTCGTTCATCCAATGCTTCTGGCAGAACAATGTGCTTTCTGTGAGCCCTCGCCCTTTCGAATAATTCATATTCAAACATCAGCGGAGTGACAATACCTGAACGGTTGATACTCACCTTTTCAGCAAGTTGCCCGCTGTTTACATGTTTTTCAAAATGCCCTAACGCAGCAGCAAGCCGTTGTTCATTCTCAGGAAGCAATACCGGCTGTATTTGGTTGATATTCATGGCAGCCGTATAGGTATCTTCTTCAACCTTTAAAATTGTTAAAGGCAAACTCTTCATTCCATCAAACAACTTAATAACCTGTTCACTTGGTTCAAAATTGCCTGTTAAAAGAATGCCCGATATTTTAGGGTAAGTGCCTGAAATCAGCGTCATTGCCAAACCTGCCAGGATATCTATCCTGTCGGAAGGTGTAATGACCAAAGTCCCTTCTGAAATATATTTTAAAATATTTTCAAGCCCCATCGCGGCCACCTTAATATCATTAACCACATAGTCCAGGTGCTCGGGTTCACCATATATTTTATTCGCATTGAGCGATTGCCCAATTTGGCGGATAGTAAGCTTACGTAAATCAGCCATTTCAGGAATAACGAATGAAAGCTCGTTATCAACTTTTCTTTTTAGTAGTTGCCTGGAAATTTCAGGCACATCCTGCTTTGCGGCCCTATTAACGATAGTGGCAATTTGGTTGCAATTTTCGCGCAACAGCAATTCGTGCATCATTTGGACAGCATCCAATACATCGCCAATATTTTTATTTTGGCCACTAACAACTGCAATAACGGGGCAACCAAGGTTATTAGCTACCTGCAGATTGAATTCAAATTCAACTCCTGTAAGGTTATTTCGAAAATCACTTCCTTCTACCAAAACGAAATCACACTGTCGTTCCAGGTTTTTGTATTTATTCAGAATGGTTGTTTGAATAGCGTCAGCATCCCCGGTCCGCATTTTTTCAACCAATTCTTCTCTTGTCAAACCATATAACTCATCATATTTAAAATCAAGCTTAAAACGCTCCGAAATCAGGCGAATGTGGCTGTCCATTACTTCTCCGGAAAGAACGAGCGGCCTGAAAAAACCAACTTTTGTAAGTTGCCTTGAAAGGAAATCCATCAGTCCGAGCACCAGCAACGATTTTCCTGCTTCAGCTTCGGTTGCTGCTATATATAAATTTTTTGACATAATTCTTATTAATGCTTTACTGAATTCTTAAATCGAGATCATTTTGAGTAGAAATGAATTCATTTTCAGCTTTGCTAAAATTTTTCGCGAAATTATTAATTTTCATCTTTGAAAAGAATTAAATCGTAAAACGAAAGGGCAATAATCACTATAAAGAATGAATAAAAATAAAATGGCATCTGGTTTATTGACAACATTTTATATATAAATTAGGTTTCCTGATGGTTTGAGGTATAAAAGGAATCTACGTCATTTCCCAACTTTGAATTTGTTTGCAAACAAGGTCAATCATTAGCTTCAATTAATATTCAACAGTAATGCTTTTGCAAATTTACCTACTTTTAAGGGTAGTAAAAAATCTATTAGTTCCCTTCCTTTCCTTGCACGAACTTTGACAATATTTTTGTTAAAGTTTTTTAAGTGAAAATTATTTTTTTTAATAAGCCGCTTAAATACTAGAAAAAAGTTCTTATAAAAAAATGAATTCCGGAATTTGATTTACGCGAAACTATAAAAACCGGAATGACCATTTGATGAAAAATTGTTTTTGAGTAATAAAAGTATTTGTGAAACAACAACTGGTAAGTTTTTTACAAAGATTGAATTACCTGACTGAATTGGGATTAACTGCAACAAGCGAGAGGGTGTTTGCAGAATATTCAGGACAGGAAAATTAATCAGCCGGTGTTCCAGCAAATTAGCTTTTATGGAACATTGGCTGATTTTTTATTACCAAAACATTAAGATATATTGAGAAAATTGATAAATATTTAACCAAAACCCAATGCTTGAACCATCTCTGCTATTGTAGAGGTGGTTCTTTAAACAAGAAAAGAGTACCTATAAAAAATGAAAAAGTTAATCCGCACTATATTTGTACTAATATTTTTAACCTTCGCTACTGCTATATTTGCTCAGGATCCTCCTTCACCTAATGACGGACAACCACTTGATGGAGGAAATACTCCTGTAGGTGGACGAGCAAGAATAAGCGGTGGAATTGCTTTCCTTATACTTTTCGGAGCGGCTTATGGTTCGAGAAAGTTGTACGCAACTTTCCGCATGGAAGAGCAACAATAAAACCCTAATAAATTTTTAACCTGCTAAAAAAAATTAGCCCGTTATTAGTCTTCAAAAAACTTCTAACGGGTTTCTTTTTTTTAAATTACAGCCAACTGCCTGAATATGAAAAAACCAGTCAATAAAAGTTCATATCAACTATTTACAGATCTGGAAGTGTCAAATATATACGACAAAATAAGTCGCCCAATTATAATTGCAGACAATCTTAGAACTCCTGAAAACATTGGCACAATTCTGCGCCTGGCAGCTAATATTGGCGCTGATAATGTGTTGTTTGTGAATGATGATGATAAACAGTTTAAGGATTA
>DATCTB010000470.1:0-2065 GCA_036568185.1 Bacteroidales bacterium
GTTCGGTTGCCATTCGCATCATAACTATATGTGGTTAAAAAATAATCTACCCAATCGTCACCATCCCACGCTTGCTCCAAAGTACTCGTTAGTTGGTTGTTTTCATCGTAAAAGTATGAAGATAACATGCCATCTTCCCAGTCGCTGCCATTCCAGAACTGAGTTAAACTGCTTGTTATGTTGTTGTTGGCATCAAAAGTATTGGTATAAAGCATACTGTCCTCCCATTCACTGCCGGCCCATTCCTGGTACAATCCAACTGTTTGATTATTGTTTGAATCATAAGTATAAGTTGTCAAATCAGAATTTTCCCAGGAGGCGCCATTCCAATATTGATTCAATGCAGTTAACTGGTTATTGTTGGCATCGTAGGTATAAACCGACTGAAACTCATTTGACCACCCACTGCCATCCCACATTTGATATAAAAAACTTGTTTGGTTGCTATTGGCATCGAAAGTAGAAGAGTATTTTTCATCATTCTCCCAATCGCTGCCTGTCCAATATTGGTAGGTTTCACTTGTTTGGTTATTGTTGGCATCGTAAGTAAATACTGTCTTATCATCATTTTCCCAACTACTGCCATTCCAAATCTGCCATGTTATGCTCATCATGTTATTATTTGCATCATAGGTCAAATCAATTTTATCAGAATTAACCCACATAGAACCATCCCAATCCTGCCCAATAAGGCCTATTGGATTATTGTTTTCATCATAAACTATTGACACATCCCTCGATGTAAGCATCCAGCCAACAACGTCTGTATCCCAGTCCCAATAATAAATACTATCCCAAATGGGGAAAGTTTCACGCAACTGAGCCTTTTGGTATTTGACAATTCTTTCGAGAATCTTGTCAGTAGATTTTAATTCCTGTTTCTTCAATTCCATTTTTCCTTTTTCCATTGAATTGAAAAAATGGCGCTGCATTTTATTTTCCTGCAGTTTGTTTTGTGCAAACGCATTTATTGCCAATGCGATAATTGCAAAGAGTAAAATTTTTCTCATTTTGTGTTTATTTTAGAAAGTAACTTTAGTGTAGCAATCAGCTGTGCCCGTTTTTTTGAATGGTAACTGGACTCCATTTTTAGCCGTTTCAGTTAATTTTAGCTTGGCTAAAGTAAATAATTTGAAGCCGGAAAAAAACTGTTTCTGTTTAATTAACAATAATTTAACACATGAATAATTGGTAAATGATTGAATTCAGGCTAACAGAAATCGCCACTGCTTGAAAATCACAAAATTAAAAAATACCAGGTTTAGGAATGCCATGTACCTTATACACCCTATACCCTTTATACCTTGGTTTTTAAAGAAACTTACTATAATCCACCGTATCCATCAGCGAGTGGGCGGTGTATTCCATGTTGGTAAGTTCGAGGGCGACGAGGTTGCCGTAGCCGGGGCGGTTGGCAAAATAAACGCCGTTGTCAATGTCGATAAACTTGCTATCGGGGTTGTTGACAGCCATATCAATGTATTCCAGGTTGACCGGGACGTGGCCGTGGATAATTTTTTTATAATTTACTTTTTCAGGAATCACCTCAAATTCCCTTATCCAAAGCATGCTGAATTTATCATCAAAAGGGTTGGCTTCTTCAAAATTAAAGCCTGCATGGACTACAATGAAATCATCAAGTTCAACATAATATTGAAGCTTTTTCATCCAATCAATATACTTATCAGGAATTTCGCGCGGGCGTTCTACATTAAAACTTTGAATGCACTGTTTGCCTCCATAAAGTTCCCATTCGCGCTGGGTTTTGCTTTTTGGCGTAATGCCAAAAAAGCCTTTTATGTTCTGGTCGTCTTCCCAGGCTGTTAGGCAATAATCTTCGTGGTTGCCCATCAGGGTGGTTACTTTGTGGCCTTTTTCTTCCAGGCCCATGATATAATCAATCACACCTTTGCTGTCGGGCCCGCGGTCGATATAATCACCCAAAAATATCAAGTGGTCCGACATTTCGGGTACTATCATATTTTCAACCAGCACCTTCAGCGTTCGGCTGCAACCGTGAATATCAGGTATCACCCAGATTTTTGACATTTTTTTAAATTTCTAA
>DATCTB010000471.1:0-2115 GCA_036568185.1 Bacteroidales bacterium
ATTTTCGTAATAATATGGATAAACCCATGCGTTGCTTTCATATTTTGCATTGAAAATATTATTCAGGCTTAAAATAAAACCTATTTCGCTGACTAACTTAGTTTTAACTGAATAATAAAAATTCAGGTTACTAACGAAATATGCCGACAGGCTCCTGTTTTCGTTGGAAGTATTGTCAATATATTGTTTACCAACATAGTTTGAATTTAGGGCAATTTTGAAATTTTTAAAAGGTTCAGCTGTCAGGGTTCCTGCGGCAGTAAATGAGGGAGAGAAAGAAATGTCGGTAGTTCCGATTGTATCAGCAACTTGCTCAGGCCAGTTTGTCCAGTCGTCTGTGTACGACACAAAATTTTCAATCTTATTACTGCTGAAAGTGGCATTTGCTGAAAAGTTGAATATTTTCAGAAAGCGAATCCCGGCTTGCAGTTCAAGCCCTGTTCGGTAACTTTTTGGCACATTAGACAGGATGGGTGTGCCCACGTTATTGATTTTCCCTGTCATCACCAATTGGTTTTTATAATCCATATAAAACAAATTGGCTTTTACTAAAAATGAATTGGTTTCAAGCTGGTAACCAAGTTCATAATCTATTAACTGCTCTGGTAAAACAGTTTGGCTCGAATCAGAATCTACAAAAACTGAACGATTGGGTTCGCGGTTGGCAACAGCAACTGAAAGATACAATCCATTTTGGCTGTCGATTTGATAAAACAAACCGGCTTTGGGATTGAAAAAATTGTATCGATGCAACTGAGAAATATCAATTAAAGCCTCATCTGTTCCTGATATTTCATAATTAATAAAGCGGTATTGCAAGTCGGCGTAAAGGTTTAGTTTTTCAGTAAGTGCATAATTTATTTTTGCAAAAATGTTGAATTCCGTTTTTAAGCCATTGTTGAAATAATAATCCTGATCATACTCCCCCAGCCTGGCTATTTGCGCCCAAATAACTTTTCCGAAATGATCTCCTGAATACTGATTCACTCCAGTACCAATATTTATCAAAGCCCTTCCAGGATTATAGTTCAGCGAAACATTCACTCCGTAAAAATCATTGTCTAGCCAATTCTGTTCAATCAAACTTGTGGTCGAAATGGTATCGTTGCCAATTATTGTATCTGACCAGCCATATTCATAGAAAGGTTTATTGTTCTTGTAACTTTGGTAATAACCTTCGCCTTTGGTGTAAAACAATGCAGCGGTTAGGTTCAAATTCTGGTTAAATTCATGAGCGTAATGCAGTTGGTAATATGTTTGGCGATAATTGTCTGTCTGGTCACTATAATAGCCAATGATATTGCCATCAGCATCTTCAATTTTCCCGGCAGGATTATATGTGCGATTGGTTTCCAGGCTGTCTTTTGGGTTTCCTTCCCATGCCTGGTAAGTCTTTTCAATTCCATCAATATAAAAAAACTTGAGAATGTCCTTTTTTCCATAATAGCCTAAAGTGAGTTGACCAGAAAAAAGATTGGCAAATGCCCTGTCAATGTATCCATCCGAATTAATCCAAGAAAGGCGTCCATCCACAGTCCATTTTTCTTTTAACAAACCTGAACCGAATTTTACTGTATTTTTAAAAGTGTTATACGAACCGGCTGCTGAATTGATTTCAGCATAGGCTTTACTCCTCATATCGCCTGTTTTCATGTTGATGCTGGCACCAAATGAGGCAGCGCCGTTGGTGGATGTTCCCACTCCCCTTTGCACCTGTATATCATCCAGTGATGAAGCCAGGTCGGGTAAATCAACAAAATAAACCGCCTGCGATTCGGGATCGTTCACGGGAACTCCATTTAAGGTTACATTTATTCCCGTTAGGTTTGTCCCCCTAATCCTGATTCCAGTATAACCAATACCTGCACCCGCATCTGAAGTTACCACGGTAGAGGGCAAGGATTGCAGGATGTAAGGCAAATCTTTCCCGGTATTTTTCTCCTCAATCTGCCGTTCATCCATAGCTCCATAAGTAGTTGGAGAACTTCCGCCGGCACGGATGGCTGATACAATTACTTCATCGCTGAGGTAAACTTGTGGAATAAGCTTAATGGTAAGATTTAAATCAGAATTATCCGTTACTATCTCTTCAAAATTTTCGTACCCAATGTAGCT
>DATCTB010000472.1:0-15865 GCA_036568185.1 Bacteroidales bacterium
CGCAAAAATTCTTCCACCAACATGGGCAGGTCGAATTTGATAACATTATATCCGGCCAAATCACAATTTTTCAAAAAGGCATCAATTTCACGGCAAACTTGCTTGAAAGTCGGTTTGCCGGCTACCATTTCGTTAGTATATCCATGCACTGAAGCGGCTTCTTCAGAAATTGGGTAATCGGGGTTCAGCAGCCAGGTTTTGCTTTCAATACTCTTATTTGGGTTAACTTTAACAATGCTGATTTCTACAATCCTGTCCTTCGCGACATTTAAACCAGTTGATTCAAGGTCGAAAAACGCAAGTGGTTTTTTTAAATTTAATTCCATTATTGGTTTTTAGGGTAAAAATATTTGAAAAACAAAAGTACTGAAATAAAAAAGACGGGTCTAATAAGGCCCGTCTTTGTTTTTCTAAACTTTTATCAGATAGTTGTATTTGGATCGAAGGCCTCCAGAATTTCTTTTACTTTTTTAATAAACATACCACCAAGCGCACCATCAACAACACGATGGTCGTAGGCAAGAGAGAGAATCATGATGTGGCGAATGGCAATTACATCACCCATTTCAGTTTCCATTACAACAGGTTGTTTACGAATAGCACCGATGCCCATAATAGCAACTTGAGGCTGGTTGATAATTGGTGTGCCGGTTAGGCTATCAAATGAGCCAAAATTGGTGGTTGTAAAAGTGCCACCAGAAATTTCGTCCGGTTGCAACTTGTTTGCACGTGCACGGTTGGCAAGATCGTTTACTTTTTTCACCATTCCCAGCAAGTTCAGCTGGTCAGCATTTTTAATAACCGGAACAATAAGATTTCCATTTGGTAATGCAGCTGCCATTCCAATATTAATTTCTTTTCTGTAAATAATATTGTAGCCGTCAACTGAAGCATTAATTTGTGGAAATGCTTTTATTGCTTTCGCGGCCGCATCAATAAAAATAGGGGTGAAGGTAACTTTTTCGCCTTCGCGTTTCAAGAAGCTGTCTTTTACTTTGTTGCGCCAGTTAACGATGTTGGTAACATCAATGTCAATAAAACTGGTAACATGCGGCGAAACTTGTTTCGACATCACCATATGGTCAGCAATCAGTTTGCGCATGCGGTCCATTTCAACAACCTGGTCGCCCGCCATTGTTGAAACTGAAGGACGGTCTATTTTTGGTACAGAATGTTTAGAAACTGGCTGTGCTGTTGAGCGGTTTTTCAAATATTCAAGCATATCCTCTTTTGTCACACGCCCATCTTTTCCGCTTCCTTTAATGCCTTCAAGTTCAGCAATGCTTATACCTTCTGTTTTTGCAATGCTTTTAACCAATGGGCTATAAAACCTTTCGCTGTCTGAAAAATCAACTGGTTGAAGCGTTGTAACTTCTCCCTTTGGCGCTGTGGCTTCTGTTTTGGTTTCTGCCTTTGCTGGCTCTTCTTTTTCAGAAACAGCTGGTTTTTCTTCAGAAGGTACGTCAACAGCACCTTCTCCATCCATGTCAACAATGGCAATAACGGTTCCAACCGGCACAATATCGCCTTCTTTGAAAAGGGTTTTCACTAATTTTCCTTCAACAGGGCTGGGGATTTCAGAATCAACCTTGTCGGTTGCAATTTCAACCAGGCTATCGTCTTCTTCAACTGTGTCGCCTACATTTTTTACCCACCTGGTAATAGTTGCTTCTATGATACTTTCACCCAGTTTGGGCATGATAATTTCAAATTGAGCCATTTTATTTTCTTTTAAAAAATTGCTTTTATTTAAGGAAGATTTTAGCTGTAACCTAAATTTTCCAAAGAGTTGCAAAAATAGCCAATTTTTAAAATATAGAATAAATCTAAATTGATTAATTTAGAAGTAGCAGATAACAGCTGTTTTACAAATTTTATTTATCTTGATGTTTTGGGCAAATAATACCTCTTTATTAACAATTCCGGTCTTTTTTAAACAAAACAAGCCATCAACTTTTAATTACTCATTAAATTTTTAATTTTGTTTTGATAAATAACAAAAGACAGGGAAGAATGGAAGAGCACGAAAATCAGGAACGAAGAGAGGACGTATTCTCAAAATCAGTCAGGGCAGGAAAAAGGACTTATTTCTTCGATGTGAAAGCCACGCGGTCTGATCAATATTATCTGACCATCACCGAAAGCAAGCGAAAATTCAATTCAGATTCAGGAAAATTCTTTTATGAAAAACACAAAATTTTTCTTTATCAGGAAGACTTTGAAAAATTTATTGATGGTTTGCAAACTGCCGTCAAGTTTATTGAAACCGGAGAAATGCCTGAGCCTGAAGAAGAACTGACGCAAACTGAAATAAAAGATTCGCTGGATGTTTCATTTGAGGATTTGGGAAGTACAGAAGGTTAGCTCTTTATAAAAGCTTGTAGCAGTTTCTTTTATCAAAAAATGTTCTGCCAAAAATAGCAGGCAAAATCCATGGCTTTTTTCAGGATGTTAATAAAATAAACTGCCCAAAAAAAGAAAGGCGACTGAATATTGTATTTTTGCAATGAATCGATAATAAGTTAGGATAGCAAGAAAATATGGGAAAGATAATTGCAATTACCAACCAAAAAGGCGGTGTGGGGAAAACCACAACAGCCATTAGCCTTGCCGCCAGCCTGGCAGTATTAGAATTTAAAACTTTATTGGTAGATGCTGATCCGCAGGCAAATGCGACTTCTGGAATTGGTTTCGAGCCAAAAAATATTCAAACCAGCATTTATGAGTGTATCATTGATGATTTAGACGTCAGCAACGTAATTCTTCGTACAGGCACACCAAATCTCGACTTGGTTCCCGCCCATATTGATTTAGTAGGTGCCGAAGTTGAAATTATCAACTTGCCAAATAGGGAAAAAATGATGCGCAGGACTTTGGGCAAAATAAAAGATACTTACGATTTTATTATTATTGATTGCTCGCCATCACTTGGTTTAATTACAGTAAATGCACTTACAGCTGCTGATTCAGTGATAATTCCGGTTCAATGCGAGTATTTTGCACTGGAAGGGCTTGGGAAATTATTGAATACCATTAAAATTATCCAGACAAGGCTTAACCCTGAATTGGATATTGAAGGTATTCTTTTAACAATGTTCGATACCAGGCTAAACCTTTCAAAACAAGTGGTTGATGAAGTGAAAACGCATTTCCAGCAAATGGTTTTTGACACGATTATTAACAGAAACACTAAATTGGGCGAGGCGCCAAGTTTTGGAAGTTCAATTATTATGTACGATGCTGACAGCACGGGCGCAATTAATTACCTAAACCTGGCAAGAGAGATATTACAGAAAAACAATATGACAATCCTGAGTAGTACTGAAAAAACATTGGACGGAGCTGATGAATAATCCTAAAACAAAGAAAAAAGCTTTGGGCAGGGGACTTGACGCAATTTTGCAAAGTCCTGATACTGATATCACTTCAACTGATATTTCAGGAGGATATGTTGTAGGGGCAATTGCTGAAATTGATATTTCAAAAATAGAAGCCAATCCGTTCCAACCGAGAACCGAGTTTGATGAGATGGAATTGCGCGAAATGTCTAAATCCATTGAAGTACAGGGAATAATTCAGCCGGTTACGGTGCGAAAGATGGGCTATGATAAGTACCAGCTTATTGCAGGTGAGCGTCGTTTGAGGGCTTCGCAAATGGCAAAACTGGTTAGAATTCCAGCTTACATTCGTGTTGCCAACGATGAGCAAATGCTTGAAATGGCTTTGATTGAAAACATTCACCGCAAAGAATTGAATGCAATCGAAGTAGCCATAAGCTACCAACGCTTGATCGACGAATGTAAACTGACGCAGGAAAAGTTAAGCGATAAACTGGGAAAAAACCGGTCAACAATTGCCAATTTTCTGCGCTTGCTGAAACTTCCCCCGGCAGTTCAGGTTGCCTTGCGCGATGGTTTTATTTCAATGGGGCACGCGCGGGCACTGATTACCCTGGAGAGCGGTGAGCAACAAGAAAGTGTATTGCAATTGATAATTAAAGACGGTTTAAATGTAAGACAGGTTGAAGAATTAGTCAGAAAGCCCGGTCTAAAGAAAGAACCTGTTGCTCCTGTAAAGGAAAAAAAATATTCAATTCCTGACAAGTATAAGGAGGCCCCAGCTTTACTGAGCAATAAGTTTGGAACAAAAGTAAGTTTGAAACGCAACAATAATGGGCGGGGCAGCATCGTTATCAGTTTTACAAATGATGAAGAACTAGATAAAATCATACGCCTGACCGGCATTACTCGATAAATGGTAACATTATCTTCAGGAAAACCGCTTAAATGGATATTTTTCATAGTATTCGCTGCTTTCATTTTAAAGCCGGTTGCTCTTTTTTCACAGGATAATGATTCTATTCCATCTGATAAAAAAGAAAAAAAGAAAGAACTTAAAAAGGAAAAATACACTTTTCAGTCTGCCGATGGTGTTGTGCAAGGAGGTTGGTTTTCTGACCATTCACCAAAAAAAGCTACCTATTTTGCTCTGGTTCCGGGGCTTGGACAAATTTATAACCGAAAATACTGGAAGTTGCCTATTGTTTATGCGGGTTTTGCAGTAACAGGATATTTCGCTTATACCAATAGAATTGAATATAAAAATTATAAGGATGCCTACATCTGCGCAACCAATGCAGCAGCCGACACCAGTTACACCTGTGATAATTCGCTGGCGCAAAAATATTCAATATCAAGTTTGCAGTCAGGCATGGATTATTACCGGAGAAACATGGAGCTTTCCTATATTTTTATGGGGGTTTGGTATATTTTACAAATGCTGGATGCAACGGTTGATGCTCATTTGTTTTACTGGGAAGTGTCTGATGATATTTCCATTCGCACCCAGCCAATTGTTAAGCCAAATGTAATGCCTGGTGTGCCTTCCGGTGGCAGTTACGGATTGAAAATCTCAGTCAGTTTTTAGCTTTGCTAAATTCGAAAATTTAATTTTATAGAAATGAAAATTATTCTGTCGGGTTACGGGAAAATGAACCATGAAGTTGAAAAGATAGCTGTAAGTAGAGGGCATGAAATAGTAGGAAAATTTGATAATGAAGAAGATTGGAAGGCTTTTGATAGTGAAAAAATAAAAGCCGAATTGGTTCTAGATTTTAGTCAGCCTGACGTGGCTGTCAGCAATTTCAAACGATGTTTTGAAGCCGGGTTGCCTGTGGTTACGGGCACAACGGGTTGGAATGAGCAATTGGGTTTGATTAAAAAATTGTGCCATGAAAACAATTATGCATTTTTCTACTCTCCAAATTTCAGCATTGGTGTAAATGTTTTTTTTAGCTTGAACCAGAAATTGGCGAAGATAATGGATGGATTGCCAAACTACACAGTTAAAATTAAAGAATCGCATCATGCTCAGAAATTAGATGCACCAAGCGGAACCGCATTAAAAACTGTGAACGACATTATTGAAAATACAAAAAGATTTAATAAATGGACGGGCTCTAGAGCTAAAGATTTGTCAGAAATTCAAGTGCATTCAGAGCGGGTAGGGGAAGTACCTGGTACTCATGAGGTAATTTGGGAATCGGATGCAGACAGCCTGGTTTTGAAGCATGAAGCCAAAAATCGCAGCGGATTTGCTTTCGGCGCCGTGCTTGCCGCCGAATTTTTGCTCGGCAAAACCGGGGTTTATACGATGGAAGATTTATTGAAGTCCGTTTTTTAGAACTTATCCCTTAACCAATATTTATTTTTAGTTTTGCCAGTTTTTAAAAATTTGAATTACGAATTGACGATTAACCATTAACCAATAACAAGTAATAATTAGCAACTACCCAGAAACCATTAACAATAATTAACTGCTCATACCGCTGAAAGGTAGTATCTTGCAACGATTTTTAATATTAATAAAACATGCTGTATCTTTTCTTTTTACTCCCTGTTTCATTTACAATTCCAATCATTTTTAGCTGGTTGGTTTTTGAAAAGGCTGGCCGCAAAGGCTGGGAAACACTGGTTCCTTTTTATAACCTGTATGTTTTCCTGAAAATAATCAAGAAACCTATGTGGTGGTTTGCCTTGTTATTGTTTCCTTTTCTCAATGTTTTCATGCTTATGCTCATGCTGGTTGAACTGGCAAAATGTTTCAATAAATTCAGTTTGGGAGAGCAATTTTTGGCCGTAGTGGTGCCATTTATTTATTTTCCTTATTTAGGTTTTAAAAAAGACGAAAAGTTTGTTGACCCCGAAAATCGTCCTGAAATAAGAAAAGGAGTTGTCAGAGAATGGGTAGATGCTATAATTTTTGCAGTGGTTGCGGCTACCATTATTAGGACATTTTTGCTGGAAGCCTACACCATTCCCACTTCATCAATGGAAAAATCAATGCTGGTGGGCGATTATCTTTTTGTCAGCAAAATTGCCTACGGCCCTAAAATTCCTAATACTCCAATTGCATTTCCCTTTGTCCACCATACATTGCCGCTAATAAATGCAAAATCCTATGTAGAATGGATAAGTCTTCCTTATTATCGTTTTCCTGGTTTTGGTAATGTTGAACACAATGATGCCGTGGTTTTTAACTACCCGGCAGGAGATACGGTTTCCACGCGTTTTCAAAGCAATGTTAGTTATTATTCACTTGTAGATCAATATGGAAGGAGCAGGGTTTGGAATGATAAAATTAATTTTGGAGATATAGTTGACCGACCGGTTGACAAGCGCGAGAATTACGTAAAACGTTGCATTGGCCTTCCTGGCGATACTATCCAAATAATTGACAGACAAGTTTACCTGAATGGAGTAAAAGCTGTTAATCCGGAAAAACTTCAGTACCAATATATAATTTCTACCGATGGAAGTGGTATAAACCCAAAAATCCTGGATAAACTGGATGTTACTGAAGGTAGCCGTACGAATGTTCCCGGGCAATACATGTATTTTTTAACTGAAGAAGCGAAAAATGAAATCGCAGCACTTTCGATAGTGAATAGCGTTGAAGTGATGAATGAACCAGCCGGAGAATGGAATCCGGATATTTTTCCAAACGATTCTTCTTTCCATTGGAACCGTGATAATTTTGGCCCTCTTTATATTCCCCGAAAGGGAGTTTCATTTCCAATTAATTTAAAAAATATTGCTTTGTATAAGAGGTTGATTGAAACTTACGAAGGAAACGAAGTGAAAGTGAAAGGCGGAAATATTCTGATTAATGGTGAAGAAGCGTCAAGCTATACACCAAAAATGAACTATTTCTGGATGATGGGCGACAACCGCCACAACTCTGCCGATTCGCGCTTTTGGGGTTTTGTTCCCGAGGATCATGTAGTAGGCAAGGCTGAATTTGTTTGGCTTTCACTTGATGAAAATAAATCATTTTTCGACGGGAAAATCAGGTGGGACAGGATTTTCACAAGGGTGAAATAAGCAGGGATACCCGAATTTTCTATAAAAAACATACTGCAATTAATAGTACTTTTGCATTTGAAAATGTGGTCTGAATGGCTGAGAAAAAGAACAAATACAAGCAGAATGTTTTAAAGGAGCCGGTCAGAAAACCGGAGCCGGGCAAGGAAAAAAAGCCTAAAATAAAACCGATTAAAACACGTAAAGAGAGGGAGCCAATAAAGTTTAACCCAAAAATTGGAATTATTCTTGGTTTGGTTTTGGTGGTTTTTTCACTTTTTTCTGTTGTTGCCTTTTCAGCCTACCTGGTAAACTGGTTTGAAACTGCAAAAGCGGTTTTACCCGAGAACATAAATGCCAATTCATTTACCGACCACACAGTTATCGTCTCAAATTTTACAGGGCACTTTGGCCGTAACCTTTCTGATTTACTGGTTTTAAACGGCTTTGGCCTTGGTGCCTATTTCATTGCATTTATTGTTTTTAGTTTTGGATTGAATTTACTTTTTAAAATTAAATTATTCAAGCCTTTGATTTGGGTGCAAATTATCACACTCAGTTTGTTCTGGCTGCCAATGCTTGCAAATAAATTTTTTTCAAACGAACCCGAAATTATTTTTGGTGGCTTTATTGGTTTTCAGTTAAACAATTGGGTAACAGCCTATCTTGGCTCGATTGGCTTGATTTTACTGTTGATTTTAGTACCCGTCATTTTTATTTTATTAAATGTAAAAATGTCTTTTTTTGAAAGATCTGAAAATGAAAATGAACTTGCCACTGCTAACCTGGGCCAGAATGAACCCCGGGAAGATAAGTACAACACGATTGAATTTTCGGTAGAAGAAGATGAGAAAGATTTTGAGAAGAATTCATATAAAATTGAAGTTGATAAATCAGTTGAAGAATTAACAGTTGAGGATATAGATAAAGAAGAAAAGAAGCCTGAAGAACAGGATGTTGAGTTGACAATTGAAGCACCTGTTGAAGAAAAAACATCTTCGTCAAAAGTAATGCCCGGACAACATTTTGGTGTTGAAACAGCATTTGACCCAACACTCGATTTGCCGGATTTCAAAATGCCTCACCTGGGTTTGCTAAAAGACTATGATGATGGTGACATTAAGGTTGATAAAGAAGAACTTGAGATAAACAAAAATAAGATTGTTGAAACACTGAACCATTATTCAATAGGTATAACCAAAATAAAGGCTACTATTGGGCCAACGGTTACATTGTATGAAATTGTGCCAGCCCCTGGAATCAGGATTTCTAAGATTAAAAACCTTGAAGACGATATTGCTCTAAGCCTTTCGGCAATGGGAATCCGAATTATTGCGCCAATTCCTGGGAAAGGAACAGTAGGTATTGAAGTTCCGAACCGGAACCCGAACATTGTTTCGATGAAATCTATTTTTGCTTCAGATAAATTTCAGAATAATAAATTTGAATTACCATTTGGCTTGGGTAAAACAATTGCCAATGAAAGTTTTGTTGCCGATTTGGCCAAGATGCCTCATATTCTGATGGCAGGGGCTACAGGGCAGGGAAAGTCAGTCGGGTTGAACGCAATTATTGCTTCTTTACTTTTTTCAAAACACCCTGCTGAACTTAAATTTATTTTGGTTGACCCAAAAAAGGTTGAATTGAATTTATTTTCAAGAATTGAGCGCCATTATTTAGCAAAACTGCCTGATTCAGAAGAGGCTATTATTACAGACACAAGGAAAGTAGTACGTACCCTGAATGCCATGAGCATTGAAATGGATAATCGTTATGAATTATTAAAAGATGCTCAGGTTAGAAATATTAAGGAATACAATGCCAAGTTTATTGCCCGAAAATTAAGCCCACTTCACGGACACAGGTACTTGCCTTACCTCGTTTTGGTAATTGATGAGTTTGCCGATTTGATTATGACTGCAGGGAAAGAAATTGAAGGGCCGATAACCCGGCTTGCTCAGTTGGCACGTGCAATTGGTATTCATCTGATTATAGCTACGCAAAGGCCTTCCGTCAATATTATTACAGGAACAATTAAAGCCAATTTCCCTGCCCGAATTGCTTTTCGGGTAATATCAAAAATAGATTCGCGCACCATTCTCGATTCCAGCGGAGCTGACCAGTTGGTGGGACGTGGCGATATGCTTCTCTCAACCGGAAACGACCTGATTCGGCTTCAGTGTGCTTTTATCGACATTGACGAAGTTGAAGAAGTAACTGACTTTATCGGTGTGCAGCGTGCTTACCCCGATGCCTGGCATTTGCCTGAATTTGCCGATGAAGAAGCTGATAATAAAACAGATTTTGATGCAAATGAACGAGATGAATTGTTTGAAGATGCTGCACGAATTATAGTGCAAACCCAGCAAGGCTCAACTTCATTGCTTCAGCGAAAGCTAAAGTTAGGCTACAACCGTGCCGGACGCATTATAGACCAATTGGAAGCAGCAGGAATTGTTGGTCCTTTTGAAGGTAGTAAAGCCCGGGAAGTAAGAGTTGCCAATGAAGTGGCTTTGGAACAATTTTTGAAAGATTTAAACTTGGACAATAATATTTAAAAAAAAATAAAATGAAAACGTACCTATTGCTTTTTACTCTTATAATGAGCGTTTCTTTACTTGCACAATCCGACAAAGACGCTGAAAAACTGCTGGAAAGTGTTGTAAACAAAACATCATCCTATAAAAATTTTAAAGCCGAACTTGCCTATACCATGGTGAATAAGGAAATGAATATAGATGAGAAGAAAAAAGGAGTTATTTTTCTTGAAGGAGATAATTATCGAATTGAAATGGAAGGACAGGTTATTATTTCGGATGGGAAAACCGTTTGGACTTACCTGAAAGATTCTGACGAAGTAATGATAAGCAACGTGGAAGACAGCGAAGAAAGTGTTTCTCCAACCAAAATTCTTACCACTTACAATAAAGATTTTAAAGCTAAATTCAATTCCGACCCTAAGTATAAGAACTCCGACTTAAAGCTTATTGATTTAAAACCCAATGATGGTAAGCAGTTTGAGAACATGAGTATTTTGGTAAACCAAAAAAACCTGAGCCTGGAAAGTTTTTCGTTATTGGATAAAAACGGCAATGTCTTTACATACCATATCATATCGCTTACCCCAAATGTTACATTGCCGGCAAATGAATTTACTTTTAATGTTGCTGATTATCCCGAAGTTGAAGTGATAGATATGCGCTAATCGCTGTGAATAGCCCTTTTCTTGTGTTGGTAGGTAACGCCTACAAAAATAACTACAATCCATCCGGCAATCATTGAAATGCCACCTAGTGGTGTTAAAAAACCAATTGAGCCAACGATTAGGTTTGTTGCTTCCTGGGTTGAAATTAAAAATAAAGAACCAGAAAACAATCCAATTCCGACAAGAAATAACCAGTAAATAATATTCAGGTATTGGCGGCTTATATAGCGGTTCATAAATGTCATGGCGAGCAGCGCAAGTGTGTGGTAAATCTGGTAAGTAAGGGCAATATTGTAAACCCGCATATTTTCTTCTGATATTTTACCGCTTAACAAGTGGCTGCCAAATGCGCCAAATACAACGCTTAAGACGCCTAATATACCGACTGTTATTAAAAATTTTTTCGTCATGTTTAATTTGGAATGAAGTTTTTACGAAAATAGAAACTTATTCTAAACTATCGACAGTTAATTAGTTTTTAAGCAAGAATTTCTTTCAATTATCAATTTGTAAAAAAAGCCTTTGCAAATAGTTTTAACTTTGTTGGAATTTTTAAAATTAAACCTATGAATATTTCTGTTGATATAAGTTATTATCCCTTACACGAGGAGTTTATCCCACCGATTAAAAATTTTATCGAAAGACTGCATACAAACAAAAAAATAATTGCTAAAACCAACGGAATGAGCACACAGGTTTTTGGTGAATATGAAGAAGTTATGACAACAATTACAAAGGAAATCAAAGCTTCATTTGAATTGCCCCACTCTGTTTTTATTCTGAAAATAGTGAATGCCGACCTGAATGTATTAAGTCCAGATAATGAATAGTTTTTTTGAAGTTTTAGTTCAGAACATCCTGGATTCTTCCTGGCTTGAAATTATTGCAGCATTTTTTGGGCTTGTAAGTGTTTGGTATGCCAAAAAAGCCAATATTTTGGTTTATCCAACTGGTATAATTAGCGTGTTACTCTACGTTTATATCTGTTTTAATGCCCAGTTGTATGCCGATATGGGTATTAACGCTTTTTATTTTTTGATGAGCGTTTATGGCTGGATAATGTGGACGATTAAAACCAGTGACAAAATGGAAAGACAGGTTACTTTTATGAACCTGAATAATTACCTGGTTTCAATTCTAATTTTTGCGGCTTCATTAGGTTTGATTATTTTCCTATTGAGATATTTCAAGAATGATGACATTGCGTATTGGTCATCGGGCGTGCCTTATGTCGATACGTTTACAACAGCAGTTTTTGTGGTTGGAATGTGGCTTCTGGCCCTCAAAAAAGTTGAAAACTGGATTTTCTGGATAATTGGAGATGTAATTTCAGTGCCTTTATATTTTTATAAGGACCTTGTTTTTACCAGCCTTCAGTTTTTTATCTTCCTGATTCTAGCGGTAATGGGTTATATTGAGTGGAAGAAACTTGCCAAACAGAATCAACTTGCCTAAAAAAATTGCAATCACCGGGCCGGAATCTACCGGAAAATCATGGCTAGCGGAAAAGCTGGCTGCACATTATAAAACCACTTGGGTTCCTGAATATGCCAGGGAATATTTAGAAAAAAATGGCTTGAAATATTCAATTGAAGACCTTGAAAAAATTGCCAAAGGCCAGGCAAACATTATGCTTAAGGCTGAAAAGTCAAATCCGGATATACTTATTTTTGATACTGAATTAATTGTGATAAAAATCTGGTCGGAAGTAGTTTTTAAGAAATGCCCAGTTTTAATTGATGAAATGCTGGTAAAGCAAAAAATTGACTTGTATTTACTTTGTTACCCAGATTTGCCTTGGGAATTTCACCCAATGCGTGAGAACCCCGGCAACCGGGAATATTTATTTGAATTGTATGAAAACAAATTAAAAGAACAAAAATTCAATTACCGCGTTGTTAAAGGAAAAGGCAAGGAAAGGTTGAATAATGCTATTACTTTTGTTGAAGAAATAAAAGCATGACAAAAAAAACTGAAAAAAAAATAAAAGTTCTATATCTGGCCAGGTGGTATCCCAACCGCTTCGACCCGATGCCTGGTTTGTTTATTCAGCGCCATGCGGAGGCTGCCGCAAAATATTGCCAGGTAGGAGTTGTTTATACCCACGATAAGAATGACAAGCCAGGAAAGCTTTTTGATGCTGAATTTTCAGTTGTAAATGGCATCCCTACTGCAAAAGTGTATTACAATAACCCAAAACACAATATTCCATTCATTTCAAACCTCATTAAAGCCTGTCGTTTTTTAAAAGCCAATTTTATTGGAATTAAAAAAATCAGTAAAGAAATGGGCGGCTTTGACCTGGTTCATGTTCATATCCTCACGCGACTGGGTGTAATTGCTCTTTTCTATAAAATATTTCAAAATAAACCTTATATAATTACCGAACATTGGTCACGCTACCTGCCTGTTACGGGCACTTATAGCGGATTTTTCAGAAAATTGGCAACAAAATGGGTTGTAAAAAATGCTGCTGTGGTTACCACAGTTACCCAAAACCTGGCAATTGCAATGCAAAATCGAGGTCTGAAAAATAAAAATTACCGGGTACTGGCAAATGTGGTTGATGAACAGTTTTATCTAGCTGATATTAATAAAACCCATAAAGTTCAAAAAACATTAATTCACGTTAGTTGCTTTGAAGATCGATCCAAGAACATAACTGGAATGTTGCGGGCAATCAGTTCCCTTTCTAAAAAAAGAAACGATTTTATTCTGAAATTGGTTGGGGATGGAATGGATTTTCAGGCAATGAAAGATTATGCCAATAAACTTGATATTTCATCTGAAAGGCTTGTATTTACTGGTTTGCTGGAAGGAAAATCATTAGTTAAAGAAATGTCAATGGCAGACTTGTTGCTGGTTTTTAGTAATTATGAAAATTTCCCGGTAGTTATAAACGAAAGTTTTGTGTTGGGAATTCCGGTTCTTGCCACTAGGGTAGGAGGGATTCCAGAATTTGTGAATGAAAATAACGGCATGTTAGTCAACAGCGGCGATGAAACTGCTTTTGAAAAAGCCTTAAATGATTTTCTGGATAATAAACTGCATTTTAATAACTCTCAAATTCAACAAGATTCTAAAAGGGCATTTTCACCGGAAACGATAGGAGAAGAATTGAAAAATATTTATAAAAATGTGCTGGGTTCAATTAAGTAACAGAAACCCCAATCTTTGAAATTTAGACTCAGGGCTCCTCATGCATCGCCAGCATTGGCAATTCCAGTTTAAAAAAGTCTTTCTTGGTTATTTTGTTGCTAAATAAGCTTTTGAAAAAATTGCTTTTATGGGAAATAAAGGTAATTAAATCAATAGCATGTTTTTTGGTAAATTCATCCAAAGAGTCCATTTTGCTTTCAGAAGTAATCAAATGAAAATGAACATTTCTTTCTCTAAACTCGCTTTTAAACAAGGTTTTAAGCCCGTTCATTTTATCTGCATCGTGCACAGTTTTTCCTGAAAGTTGAAAATGAACAACATGAACAGCAACTTTAAAATTTGAGAGAATTGAAAATAGTTTTTCTATTTTCAAGGCATCAACCTGGCTAAAATTGGTGGCATACAAAACATTTTTTAAATGAAATTTTTGATGTGATTCAGGAACTGCAATAACCGGTATGGTGGCTTTAGCCATTATTTTTTCAGCCATGCTGCCTTCCAAAAAACCTTTTTTACCTTCACCTCTTGTCCCCATTATTATCATAAAAGGCTTTATCTCTTCGCAAATAGCAGTTATCTCCCATTCAGGGTCACCACCCGAAATCATGCTTTTTAATTTAATGTTTTCAAGGCTTTTTTTATCAATTTCAGTCTGCAATTCTTTCCTGAATTCTTTCATTTTTTTTTCGGCCACTGAACGAAGCCCACTTATATATTCCGTGTTCATAAATGTGTCACTGTCAATTCCAACCGGAAAACTGGAATCGGGAACCATGATTTGGTCTGGAAAAATATGGAATAAATGCAACTCAATTTTTTCATTTCCAGCAAGCTGAATAGCGTAGTTGCAAACAGGCATGCTATTGTCGGAGAAATCTAATGGAATAAGAAAACGCTTCATAATATTGTGATTTACGTGTAAAGATAATTGATTTTTAGCAAAAGTACGAGTCCAAATACTTATTAAAAATGAATTGTGGATTTGATTTTTTTACTTATAGGCTTGTCTTCCCGAAATTGCTTAAATTTGGCGCTATATGCGAGTGCATTTTATAGCAATTGGTGGCAGTGCAATGCACAATCTGGCAATAGCATTGCAGTTGAACGGATACACGGTTTCTGGTTCAGATGATGAGATATTTGAACCATCTAAGAGCCGGCTTCAAAAATATGGTTTATTGCCAAAAAAAGAAGGTTGGTACCCTGAAGAATTAAACAGCGATATTGACGCAATTATCCTTGGAATGCATGCCAAACCTGACAATCCTGAGCTTGCGAGGGCGAAAGGTTTGGGGTTGAAAATATATTCCTATCCTGAGTTTTTATATTATCATTCAAAAAATAAAAAGCGTGTTGTGATTGGTGGAAGCCATGGGAAAACAACAATTACAGGTATTGTAATGCATGTTTTAAAAAAAGAAGGACTCGATTTCGATTACCTGGTTGGCTCAAAACTAAAGGATTTTGATGTGATGGTCAGGCTTAGCAAGGAAGCGCCTGTAATGGTTTTTGAAGGTGATGAATATTTGAGTTCGCCAATCGATAGAAGACCTAAATTTCATTGGTATAAACCTGAAATTGCATTACTTAGCGGGATTGCCTGGGATCATATCAATGTTTTTCCAACGGTTGAAAACTATATTGAGCAGTTTGGAATTTTTATTGATTTGATTGAAAAAAATGGGACTTTGATTTATAATCAGGATGATATAGAATTAAAAAACCTGGTTGAAAACCGCAGAAATGATTTGAAGAAATACACTTATTCTATTCCTGAATATAAAATCAAAAATGGGATTACTAGTATTTTATTTAAAAACAAATCATTTCCGATAAAGATTTTTGGTAAACATAATTTGGCCAACATTAATGGTGCAAGATTGGTTTGCAACGTATTAGGAATCTCTGATGAAAGCTTTTTTGAAAATGTTACCTCGTTTGATGGTACAGCAAACAGGCTTGAACTGGTTAGAAACACTGGGGATAAATTTCTATTTAAAGATTTTGCGCATGCACCTTCTAAAGTTATCGCTACAGTAAACGCGGTAAAAGAACAATTTCCTGCTTATCAACTTGTGGCATGCCTCGAATTGCATACTTTTAGTAGCCTAAATAGTGAGTTTCTCTCGCAATATGAAAA
>DATCTB010000473.1:0-3696 GCA_036568185.1 Bacteroidales bacterium
GGTTCCCATTGGTTGGCATCGCCTCCTACGAAACCATAGAAATATTCAAATCCCATACCGGTTGGCCATTGGTCGAAAGGGCCCACCTGGCTGGCAGCAAATGCCGGTGTATTGTGGTCTTTTCCAAACCAGGAAGTAGCATATCCATTATCGAGCAAAATACGCCCGATGGTTGCTTTGTCTTCAGCAATAATACTATTGTAACCTGGATACCCGGTTGATTGTTCAGAAATTACACCAAAGCCAGCAGAGTGGTGGTTGCGACCGGTAATGAGTGCAGCACGAGTTGGTGAACATAGCGCTGTTGAATGAATATTGTTGTACAGTAGTCCATTTGCGGCTACCCTGTCCATAGTAGGTGTTGGGATAACACCGCCGCTGGTACTTGGAACGCCAAATCCCGCGTCATCGGTCATAATAAGCAAAATATTCGGTGCCTTTTCAGGGGGTACAATCCGAGGTGCCCACCATTCTTTAGAAGTGGCAGTGTTTTCTCCGATTACACCTTCAAATTTAGGAGTTGGAGCAGGTAATTGCTTGCCGTCAATGGTTGTCGTGGCTGAGGGCGAGCCAACTGTTCCTGTTGTTTGTACTTGCGCAAAGGAACTTAATGCTGATAGCATGAAGATGCCAGTCAGTAGCCCAATCTGCATTTTTTTTAATTTCATAATGTTAAATATTATTTATTTATTAAATGGTTTAAACCTTAATGATTTTGATATGCTAAATTATAATTTATTCTGTTTTTATTTCAAAGAATCCAAAATTTGTTGTGGATTCAAATTTCTGGCACTTCCAGTCAATTCTGTGAATTCGCTGAGGTGACCTACAAAGTGAATAACAAAATCTGGTTTTTTGCCCTTTTCATTTAGAAAAGTAAACAGCACATAATCCCTGTCGGTAGGTAAATTGTGCTTGTCTATGTTTAGGAAATAATCCAGCGGTTGGCGCTCACCCAGACTATCTTCATAAAAAAACTGGATGCGCCCGTCGCCCATGCAGCCACCGTTTTTCGGAAATTGCGATTTAATATAGCCTGACTCAGGAATGTGGTACACCCTTGCCGTATTTTCATATTCAACTGCCTGCCCATCTGCCTGGTCGAAGAAAACCATGATTTTACCCCGAAAACCTTCGGGAACCAGGTAAATTTCTTCTTCACATTGCTGAGCCTCTTTGCATCCTGCAATTACGATCAAGCTAAGAAATAGAATAAAAATGGGCTTCATGAAATTGAAGTAAAAAAAGTGGTAATTCAATTCCCGCAAAGGAAATGAATTACCACATCGATTTTATTATTTTTATTAATTACAATTACATGTATTACCATAAGCAGCAGCAGCTTGCGCACAAGCTTCTTCGTAATTGTTAATGTCGTTGCTGTTTCCACAAAGTTCTGGATAAGTGTAGGTTGCAACTGGCTGGCCCACTACTTCATAAGTATAAGTACAGGTTGAACATTTCCTGCATGATTGAATGGAAAAAGCACCTGCAAATAAAAATGCAATTAGTAAAACCGTGAGAATTTTTTTCATGATAAATTGATTTTAGGTAAAGTGAATAATTAAAAAAAGCTTTGAATTCCCTTATAATTTGAAATTTAATGTAAAAGTAAATAAGTATTTTATTATTCATATAGAAAAAATCAATTTGTTTATCAACCAAAGCCTTTCGGAAGGAAGTTTAATGAAAGGTTAAGTGAAGGTTTCCTTAATATAAAAATGCCTGATACATACAGACTTTCGGAAGAATTTTATTAAAAGAGGCGTTATACTCATTGATGAGTATAAAAATTCGGTTAATTTTACCAAATCATATTGCCCAAAACGATTTCAATATGGAAACCCAGTACAGTCTTTTTTTTGATTTCATTAATAAATACGAACCTGATGCTTTTACAACTGTAGATGAATCTGATCCGTTGATGATAAAACTAGAAAAGATGATGGAAGAAAACAAGCAGTTTTTCTATGTTGGCGACTTTACCCGTTTGAGCATAATTTACAGCAGCAAAAGGTGTTTGCAGATGTATGGTTTAAGACCTGATGAAATGGATCCGCGAAATATTTTTAAGCGGACGCATCCCGATGATCTGAAAAGGCATGGTGTTGGTCGCTCCAAAGGTTTTGAGCGGGCCAATGAAATTTACAGTAACCCTAAAGATGATTATGCAGTTATCTCATCAAATTACAGGTTTATGAATTTGCAGGGTGAATACCGCAATTTACTTTTACAGGGTTATTTTTTCAAGTCAAAAAAATCTGCTTTGAATGTATACGGGATTCTAGTTCACACAGACATCAGTTGGTTCGAGAAAATGAAATTTGGGTTTAATATTTATATGGGCAAGAACTTATCCTATTTCAGGTTTCCTGATGAAGAGTTGATTATGACAGGTTGTGTGTTTACCGAAAGGGAATTTGAGATTCTTAAACTTATCAAAGAAGGACAAAGCAGTGAACAGATTGGCCAGAAACTTTTTTTAAGCCCACACACTATTGATACGCATCGCAGGAATATTTTAAAAAAAACCAACAGTTCAAGCACCTCTGAATTAATCATCGAGCTAATGGAAAGAGGCGTTCTTTAATCGCTTTGCGTTAATAAGTCAGGCTGAAAACCTAAATCTTTTCCACCAATTTTTTTAATAAAAAGTACAATACTAAATAATCATTTTTTGGTGGTTTTGGTAGTTCCAGTTTTACTTGGTGGTGGCGATGCCAGTATGCGCAATATTCCGCCATCCCCCAGGTAAAGTTTTAAAAGAGTTGCAAAATTAAATCCAAACAAAGCACCGAAAATGCAAATTGAATTTACCCAAAAATGGTTCATGTCAAATTGAACAAAAACCTGTTGAAGAGAATTTATAAATCCGCCAAACTCATGGCGGCCATCAAATGCTTTTTCCAAAATAAGTATCAGCAATACACCCAGGAAATACAAAACTGTCCTTAAAAAGACATCAACAATCGCCGGTTGTTTTTTTACCCAGTAGCCAAACGGAACGTTTTCCAGAATCAGCAAAACCTTTGCTGCAACGAGGGCTCCAATAAATACTTTTGACATGCCATTAAATTCAATCTTGTATTCTTTAAGCAGTAATTCCTTAATAAATACAAGTACAGTAAACCAAATCAAAAAATATAAAGTGGTGAGCCCAATGGAGATCAATTCCTTTTTTAATTTTTGTTTAAAACTCATTACTTATAAAAATTTATTCAGAACAAAACATTAGCGCTTCGGCATTGGCTGCAATACGATAAATCCCTTTTTGGTGGGGAAATAAACCCTACCTCCATAGCCTGGTGTAGTTAAAGAATTGGGTATCAATGGTTCAAAGTAGTCTGATTCAGCAAGAATCCTACCTGTTGCCGCATCTCGCCAGGTGAGCTGTTCTTTGTAATTAGCTGTAAACATCATCAGCTTAACAGGTTCTGCCTCTACATTTGGCTTCATATTGGTCAGCATGAGCACACGTTTATCTTTAGGCCCGATCAGCGGCTGGAAAGTAGTGGTCATATCATCTACAACAAATTCTAATTTCAAATCACCAGTAGCCTGGTCGAGTTTTATCCCTGCAACCTTTCCGATACCCATATCCGCTGAGTAAATCATATTATTTTCAGGGTCGGTAATTGGCTTTGGCATACAGAAACTCCACTCTCCTTTTTTTAACTGGCCAAAGGGAAAAATAAG
>DATCTB010000474.1:0-6712 GCA_036568185.1 Bacteroidales bacterium
AAAACAAAAAAAGGCTTGATGAAAGTTGAATTTTATGAAAAAGACGCACCAAATACAGTTGCCAATTTTGTAAAACTTGCCAAAAAAGGCTTTTACAACGGGCTTACTTTTCACCGGGTTATCCCCAATTTCGTAATCCAAGGCGGTTGCCCTGACGGAACCGGAGCAGGCGGCCCTGGTTATAAAATCGATTGTGAACTGGATGGCGGAAACCAATTCCACGACCGTGGCGTACTGTCAATGGCTCATGCCGGGCGCAACACAGGTGGCTCGCAATTTTTTATCTGCCACAACAGGCAAAACACCCAGCACCTCGACCGCAACCACACTTGTTTTGGAAAAGTTGTTGAAGGGCTTGATGTGATTGATGAAATTCGCGGTGGCGATGTGATTGAGAGCATAACTGTGGTTGAGTAAATCTTCTAGTTAGCTAATCAAATTTAAAATTTACCCCAATTTTTTCGGGGTTTTTTATTGCTCATTTTATTTCACTTTATCAGAATATCTATTTCTGAAACCCCTTTATTTACAAAACAGTCTTTTGTATATTCGCAGTTTTCCAATAAAATAATTCTTTGAAATACAAAAGCCACATACTTGCTATTATCAGAAAGTTAAGGCTGGCACTAACTGACCTGCTTCCGATAATTGCCGTTGTGATATTTTTCCAGGTAGTAGTTATCAGGCAACCATTTCCCCAGATTGGAGAAGTTATTTTGGGCTTTTTATTTGTGGTTGTTGGTTTAATGCTTTTTATTGAAGGACTGGAGATTAGTCTTTTTCCTATCGGTGAAACGATGGCATATTCCTTAACAAAAAAGGGTAGCCTGATGTGGCTGATTTTCTTTTCATTTGCGTTAGGTTTTTCAACTACTATTGCCGAGCCGGCACTGATTGCGGTGGCAAACGAAGCAGCACTAATCTCAGCCGGCGCAGGATTAATACAAGATGATGTAAAAACTTTGAATGATTATTCGATGGGGCTGCGGCTAACAGTAGCTGTTTCGGTTGGGATGGCAATTGTAATTGGTGTAATTCGTATTTTGAAAGGCTGGCCAATTTATTATCTTATAATTGGTGGTTATATTCTTGTGATGGTAATGACGATTTTTGCCCCCGAAGAAATAATTGGACTGGCCTATGATGCCGGAGGTGTTACAACTTCAACCATAACAGTGCCTTTGGTAACAGCTCTAGGAGTTGGGCTTGCAACAGTAATAAAAGGAAGAAGCCCTCTGATTGATGGTTTTGGCTTGATTGCATTTGCCTCGCTTTTACCAATGATATTTGTCATGGCTTATGGAATGTTTTGGTTTTAGATAATTGAGAACAATATGAATGAATTTATGATTGATTTGCTTTGGGTATTTCTCTTTACTTTAAGAGATGTTTTACCTATCGTGATATTGCTCATTTTCTTTCAAGTAGTAGTATTAAGACAAGCAATTCCACATTTAAAAAAAGTAGTTCTTGGTGGTGTATATGTTGTTTTAGGACTCACCTTATTTCTAATGGGTTTGGAAAAGGCCCTTTTCCCTTTGGGAAAAATTATGGCTACTCAATTATCTGACCCTGTTTTTTTAGGCTTTTCTGAAAATGAAACCATAGAATGGTGGTCGTACTATTGGATTTACATTTTTGCGGCACTTATAGGATTTTCAACTACAATTGCTGAACCATCTCTTATCGCGGTAGCTATTAAAGCGAGCGAAGTTTCCGCCGGGACAATCAACCAGTTACCTTTACGTATTACGGTAGCACTTGGGGTTGCCATCGCCCTGGCTGTGGGAACTTTCAGGATAGTTACCGGTACCCCGCTTTTTGTTTATATCATGGTGGGTTATTTAATTGTCATCATTCAAACTATTTTTGCACCTAAAAAGATAATTGCATTAGCCTACGATTCGGGAGGGGTTACCACCTCAACAGTAACAGTGCCTTTGGTGGCTGCCCTGGGTTTGGGGCTGTCAATGGCAGTGCCAGGAAGAAACCCAGCTATCGACGGTTTCGGCCTTATTGCTTTTGCCAGTTTATTCCCAATAATTACCGTGTTGGGCTATGCTCAATTTATGGAATTGAAAACAAAATTTTTAAAAATAAAAAATAAAAAAGATGCAGTTTAAATTAATAATGGCTTTCGTAAAGCCCAGAATTACAGACGATGTAGTTGATGCCATGAAAGAGGCAGGTGCTACCGGAGCTACAATTATTCCTGCCAGGGGCACCGGAATTCATGAAGCAAAATCTTTTTTAGGACTCAGTATTGAAGACCAAACTGATATCATTGTGTTTCTTGTTGAAGAACACGTTGTTGAGAAATTGATGAAAATTATACAGAAAGCAGGCAAATTTGAGGAACCCGGAACTGGTATAGCGTTTGTCATGCCTGTGGACCACGTTGCCGGGCTAGAAAGTCAAATGAAAAAGTTTAAGGATCAGGCGCGTGACGAATATTTTTAAACTGATTCCGACTGATAACTTATTATATACAGTAGTAATCCACCTATTATTTTTATAAAAATGTGCAATTATGAATTATAAAAGAAGCTTTCAAAGTGCCAAGGATGTTATGACGAATAAAATAGTTTTCGTTGATGGTATGGCCACAGCTAAAGAAGCTGTTGAATTAATGCGTAGCGAAAAAGTTGAAGCTTTAATCGTTAATAAACGGCATCCCCAAGATGCCTACGGAATTGTTATTGTTCACGATTTTATTAAAGGTGTAATTATTCCAGACAAAACTTCAGAGGAAGTAAACGTTTTTGAGATTATGACCAAACCTGCCATTAGCGTACCCGCCAGTATGGACGTCAAGTATGTTGCCAATTTGTTAATGAAAGTTGGGCTAAGAATGGCCCCGGTTGAGGAAAATGGTGAATATATCGGAATGGTTTCGCTTTCAGATTTAATTCTGGAAAACTTACTTTTCTGATTACAGAAAGTATCCATTATTTTTCGAATATTTCAATTTTCTCAAAGAGCAGTTCCCACGCATATTTTTTCGCCGAATAGGAATCAGGCGCACTTAACCATTGCCCCTTTTTAGGGCCCTTGGTAATTTTTCCAAAAAGATCATACACGTTTCCTTGTGAATCAGTCATAATTTCAGGCAGTTGACCATTTAAAGCTTGAAAATTTTCAGACCCTTTATTGATGAATGCTACTGCAAACCCAAACTCTTCAGAACCGGCGACTATAAGTGAATAACTCTTGAATTTGGTTTGAAATACCTGAATTCCGCTTTCAAACAGTTTATAATCAAATACAATCGCCTCATCATTTTTTATTACTCCAAAATAATTATCAGTATAAAAATTTGAACCAACGGTTGACTTTACAGCAGGAGGCAGACAAATAGAATCACATTCATGACTGCCGGCTGAATCGCTCAAAATCAAAGCTTCCGGATAAGCTGCTATTGCGGTTGAATAAATAGTATGCAATAAAAATTCATGTTGAAGTTCAAGATCACCTAAAGGTCCTTTAATGCTTTTCAGTTTCATTTGCGACCAGAAACTACCTGAATTTCTATCGTATGGAATCAAATTATTATTGAACAGATTTCCTGAAACGCCAAAAGTTGTAACACTATCGTTTAAAAAACGATTAAAAGCTACACCACTTCCGGTCAAAGGACAATAACTCACTGAAAAATAATGGTCACCCTGTTGGTCGTTAACAATTTCATTTCCCCAAATTGCTCTTATCGGATAAATCTTCACTTGATTTTCAAATTGATATACAAGCACTTCCTCATTGGAATCAACAAACACATCTTTCGAATTATTAAAAGTAGGATGGTCAATAGATTTGATTCTGTCAAGCTTGTCTTTGTAAATTACAAGTTCATCCAAAGGAACAAGCCAGCCATAAATTTCGATCTCATGTGTATCTACTTTTTCTGCATTTTCTTTAGAACACCCGAAAAACAGGGTGACTATAAATAATATAGAATAAAGTTGATATTGTTTCATTTAAGTAAAAAATCAATGTGCAGATTTAACAAGGCGGGAAGTATAAATTTGATTATCAGCACCGGTAAAAACCATTAAATACATGCCATCTTGAAGCCCCGAAATATCAATTGAACCCAAATCGGTATAAGTTCCAATTTTGTTTCCCGTTAGGCTAAAAATCTCTGCCTGAGTAAATTTATCAAGCATTTCAGTTCGAATAAAAACTTTTCCATTGCTTGGGTTTGGATACAGGACATTGCTCAACTGCACTATTTCTGGTTTGTTTATACCTGATGGTGTATCGAGCGAGGAACCCGATTGCAGCACCTTTTGGGTATTCAAATCCTGAAGTATAACATAGGCAAACATCTCGCCTTCAACCCAGGCCGGATCCATCTGGTATTCAAACTCCCATGTTCTTGAACTGCCAGCAGGGTTAATGCTTGCGGTATCCTTAAACACCCACTTTCTGAATACATCGTGGTGCAGATTTTCCCCATTCGGGGCAGCATAATCAATCTCTTCTTCAGCAAGCCCAACCCATGCCTGTATTGTTTCCCAATCTGTTCCGGCCTCGCGCTTAATTTGCATAACAACTTTATAATTATTTCCTGACAATTTCTCATTTGTCAATATCACGCTGTAGTTTGCAGTTTCTCCAATATAGGAATCAATCTGCTCAGCACTGATTAACGGATTTTGAACTGGAATTACATCCCCTTGAATAACAACCCTGGGAGTTCCGCCGTAAATTCCATAAAAATAAGTTCGCCCGTCGTTTTCAATCGGATTATGCTGGTTGAAAATGCAAGTTGGATATGGCGAACTTGGATGGTATGCTATATGCAAAACATCAGGGTAAGCCTCAAGAGTTGTATAAAACGCTGGGTTCCGTGCCGCACAAATACTGCAACGTGAGTTTGTAAAATGCTCAATAACTACTTTTCGCTCTACCTGGGCAAAAGATGGAATTGAAACAAAAAGGGCTAAAATGATTGTAAGAATTGCTTTCATGATAGTGTATTTTTAGTGAATAGACGAGTAAATTATTGAATCCTGACAAATATGAAGAAATTTTTTGAATAAAAAAAAAGGACAACTCCTTATTGTGCTGGAGTTTGTCCTTTCTTGTGGGGCGTACTGGAATCGAACCAGTGACCTCTTGCCTGTCAAGCAAGCGCTCTAAACCGACTGAGCTAACGTCCCTTCATTTATTTCGGAGCGCAGGTAAACCCTGCATTCATTAATTGTAGGCACCAATTAAAAATCCAAAACGGGCTGCAAAAATATAATATTCCCGGTAGGAGACAAAGAAAATTAAGCAAATCATTACCTTTGCCACTTCATTTTTAAAAACCAAAAATTCATGAAAAAAATTGGCTTTCTTGCTTTAGCATTCCTGCTGATTACAAACATTTCTTTTAGCCAGGACAGTCTTAAATCGATTACTTTAAGTGATATATATAAAAAAGGTACCTTTCGTTCCAAACCAGTCAGGGGTATTCGTTCTTTACCCAATGGCAAACAATATACTATGATTGTCAATGGTTCACTGGTCGTTTTTGATTACAAAACCGGAGATTCCGTTTCTACTTTGATTAACGCCAAAGACCTTATAATTGTAGGGCAGGAAAAACCAATTAGATTGAGTTCCTACGAAATGAGCAATGATGAAAACAAATTCCTTATTCCTACTGAAACAGAAGATATTTACAGGCATTCCTCAATTTCAGCATTCTATGTTTATAACCGCTCTGATAATTCGTTGACCCCCTTGTCAGAAAACAAACAACGCCTTGCAGATTTTTCTCCCGATGGCCAGCAAGTGGCTTTTGTGAGGGACAATAATATTTTCGTTAAAAATCTTTCTACCGGAAATGAAATCCAAATTACTTCCGATGGAAAAATTAACCATATCATCAATGGCACCTGCGACTGGGTTTACGAAGAAGAATTCGGTTTTACCAAAGCTTTTTTCTGGTCACCTGACGGGAAAAAAATTGCTTTTTACCGCTTTGATGAAAGTAGGGTAAAAGAATACACGCTAACCTTTTATGGCGATTTGTACCCTGAATTGTACACCTATAAGTACCCCAAAGCCGGAGAAGAAAACTCGATTGTTAATATTTATGTGTACAACCTCGAAACAGGGAAAACCACCAAAATGGATGTTGGAAATGTTACTGACCAATATATTCCGCGTATAAAATGGTCGAACGACCCTAAACTATTGGCAATTCAACGTTTGAACCGCCTTCAGAACCACCTGGATATATTGCTCGCAGATGGCGAAACAGGTGAGTCAACAATTATTTATTCGGAAGATAACCCATATTATATCGATATAACAGACAATTTAACTTTCATGAACGATAATTCAGGTTTCCTCTTCACATCTGAAGCAGATGGCTTTAACCACATTTACCTTTATAACATGGAAGGAAAAATTGAAAACCAATTGACAAAAGGAAACTGGGATGTTACTGAAGTGTATGGTTTTGATGCTAAAAAGAAACTGGTGTATTTTCAATCTGCCGAAACTTCAACAATTAATCGTGGAATTTACTCTGTCGATTTGAAGGGAAAAATAAAAAAGTTAAGTACAAAGGAGGGAGAAAATGAAGCTGATTTCAGTGATGATTTCAGTTTTTACATAAACACATGGTCCGATGCCAATACGCCACCTTATATCACGCTTAACCAGGCTGACGGAAAGGAAGTAAGAGTTTTGGAAAATAATGCCGCACTTGTTGCCC
>DATCTB010000475.1:0-5884 GCA_036568185.1 Bacteroidales bacterium
AAATCCTATGTTTTTTATACAAAGAAAGAAGCGTTGGAATGGACGAGCAAAACAATATTTCCAAAAGTCTTTAAATTAAGAGGGGGTTCAGGATCGTTAAATGTTGAGTTAATAAGGAATAAATATCAGGCAAAAAGAAAAATTAATAAAGCTTTTGGAAAAGGATTCCCTGCATTTGACAGGTGGAACATTGTTAAAGAAAAAATATCACAATTAAGAAGGGAAAAAAATTCTGAAAATTTTATTGGACTGATTAAATCAACTGGCAGGTTGTTTATCCCTGCAAAAAATAGGTTGTTGCTTCCGAGACAAAAGGGATATGCTTTTTTCCAGGATTTTATTCCTGATAATACCTATGATACAAGAGTTGTCGTGATTAAAAACAGGGCTTTTGCTGGCAGAAGATATGTTCGCAAAAATGATTTTCGTGCATCAGGCAGTGGTATCTGGGGTTTTGATAAGGAATTGTTTGATGAAAGATGCATCAAAATTGCATTTGAAACATCTGAAAAATTAGGTTCTCAAGTGATGGCCTATGATTTTATTTTTGACAAGGATGAACCAAAAATTGTTGAAATCAGCTACGCCACCTGCCTCGGACCATACGATAAATGTATTGGCCACTGGGACAGGGAAATGAATTGGCATCCTGGTAAATTCAAACAGCAAATTTGGATGATTGAAGATTTTATAGAATCTATAAAAAAGGGGTAGTTTTCTCTTGAAAATTTTATTTTTTATTGAAAGCCTCCGGCTGGGTGGAAAAGAAAGAAGGCTGGTTGAATTGTTAAGATACCTCAGTTTAAAAAATCAGTTTGAATTATCACTTGTTTTAACCCGAAACGAAATTGACTACCAGGAAGTTTATGATCTTGGAATCAAAATACAAATAATTGAAAGAAAGTATTTTAAAAAGGACCCAAAACTATTTTTTTCTTTTTACAAAATTGCAAAAGTGTTTAAACCCGACATTATTCACGTTTGGGGAAACATGGTGGCCTTTTATGCTATTCCAACAAAACTTCTGCTCAGATTGCCCTTAATTAATAGCCAAATTACTGATGCTTTTGATGTTGTTTATAGAGGTATTCTCAGCCATAAATTTACATTTCAATATTCTGATTTGATAATTGCCAACAGCATGGCAGGCTTGAAAACCTACGGAAGCCCGCCAAATAAAAGCAAAGTGATATACAATGGTTTTGATTTTGATAGAATAAAAAAACTTAAACCTTCAATCGAAATTCGGAAAATGTTCAATATTGAGACAAGCTTTATTGTAGGAATGGCCGCCTCATTTTCTGCGTTGAAAGATTATAAAACATATATTCAGGCTGCCAATTTGTTGCTTTCAGAAGGTGCAGATTGTACTTTTTTATGCATGGGTAAAGGCGACGATTCAACGTATCAGGAATTGGTTCTGCCTGAAAGGAAGAACAATGTTAAGTTTCTTGGTTTGCAATCTGATGTGGAATCGGTGATGAATTGCTGCGATGTTGGTGTGTTGTCAACCTATACTGAAGGATTCCCCAATTCGGTGATGGAATTCATGGCGTTGGGTAAACCGGTTGTTGCAACAGCAGGAGGCGGAACCGAAGAACTTGTGCTGGATAATGAAACAGGTTATTTGGTTAAAGTAAAATCGCCAAGTGAATTGGCAGAAAAAATAAAATTTTTACTTAATAACCCTGAAACAGCTCAAAAAATGGGTGAAAAAGGAAAAGAAAGAATTCAATCCAATTTTACATTGTCTTTAATGGCTGAAAAGTTTATTAAAGTTTATAATGAATTTTCCAGAAATTGATTTCAAAAGCTCTTTTATAAAGTGAAGATAGTTGTTATCGGCGGGGCGGCGAATAGAAATGTGATGATAGAAGGCGGTGTGGAAAGCGTTGTGAAAAATTTGACACTTGGTTTTGAAAACTTTCCCGAACACCAGCTTATCCTTTTGGGAAATCAGATTGTGCCAGAACAAATTGGCAATATTTCATACCAGAAAATTCCATTGGTTTTTCCGCGAATTGGAATAAATCTGAATTTTCTTTTTTTCAGAAACAAAATCATTAATAAAATTGAAAAAGGGTTTCAACCGGATATTTATCATTTTCAGGGTACTATCCCTAACTTGTTATTAATCAATAAAACGATACAAAAAAAAGTGGTTGTTACCCAGCATGGAATTCTGAGAGAAGAATTAAAATACCAGGTTGGGCTGAAAAGCAAGATCAAATTTCAAATTAAGATTTTTTTAGAGTCTAGTTTTATTAAGAAAATCAGAAACATGATTTTCATTTCTGATTATAATAAAAAGTATATGCTTGCTGGCTTTCCATTTTTGAAAAGAATTAATTCCGCGCTAATTTATAATCCGGTAAACCCCTTATTTTCAGTACAAACCAACACTAAGACGCAAGAAAACAGAATGTATTTTGTAGGTGAAATAAAAAAAAGAAAAGGGCTTCACGACTTGTTGGATGCTATAAAAGAATCTCACCAAAGCGGGATAGACTACGTGCTTGATGTGATTGGCGGTTTTAAAGAATTGGAATACGAACAAGAGATAAAAAAGTTGATAAGTGAAGATGAATTCTTGCAGCAAAATGTTTTTTTTCATGGATGGAAATTACCTGAAGAAATTGTTGAAATAGCAGGTAATAGCCGCTACTTTGTGCTGCCTTCTTATCAGGAAACCCTGCCGGTAAGCCTTGCAGAAGCAATGGCCCTTGGAAAAGTTGTTATTGCAACCAGTTTACCAGGCATCATGGAAATGGTAGAAGATGGAAAAGAAGGCAAGCTTTTTCAAAAAGGAAATACAGGTGAGTTGGTTCAAATTTTGAAATATTTTTCAGAAAACCCTTTATATGCAGACAAATTCTCCGTACAAGCAAAACAAAAGGCAGCGAAAATGTTTTCTGAAACTGCAATAGCTGAGAAAACGATTAATTTTTACAAGAAAATATTAATTGAAAATCAAACCTAAAATTGGAGTAATTGGCCTGAAAGGATTGCCGGCTTATGGCGGAGCAGCCACGGTGGGAGAAAATATTATTGATCAGTTGCAAAATGAGTTTGATTTCACCGTGTATTCAATTTCATCGCACACCAACTTGCAAACTGGCAAATATAAAAGCTATTACCAACTAGTTTTTCGCAAGCTTCCATTTAAAAAAATCAACACGCTGTACTACTATATATTATCGGCTTTTCATGCACTATTTTTCGGAAAATACAAACTGATACACCTGCATCACCGAGATGCCGCTTTTGTTATTCCTTTATTAAAAATCAGGTTTAAAGTTATTGTTACTACGCATGGAAGCTTTGTTATCAGGGAGAAATGGAGAACATTTGAATGGTTTTTTTCGATGAATGAACATGTTTTTGTAAAAAAAGCTGACGTTGTAACTTGTGTTTCAATGAACGAAAAACGACTGTACAAGGAAAAATTGAACCTTGATGTGCAATATATTCCTAATGGTTTCAATCCATTTTTGGAGAAAGATTTGGTGAAAATTGATAAGAGCAATTACTTGTTTTTTGGGGCAGGAAGGATTATTAAATCAAAAGGTTTGGAAATTTTGATTGAAGCGCTGCAACAGATGAGCTTTAAAGGAAAACTGATTGTAGCTGGCGATTTGGATCAGACTCCTGATTACAAAAAGGAGATTTTAAGAATGGCTAACGGATTGGATATTGAATTTTTAGGATTAATAAAAGACAAAAATGAGTTGTTAAGTTACATTCAGCAATCTCGCTTGTTTATTTTTCCCTCATCAGTTGAAGCAATGTCAATGATGCTGCTTGAAGGTGCATCAGTCAAGGCCCAAATAGTTTGCAGCGATATTCAGGAAAACCGTGATATTTTTAATGAAAATGAAGTGCTGTTTTTTAAAACAAACGATAGCGCCAATCTTTCAGAAAAAATTCAATTTGCCCTCATGCATGAATCAGAAATGCAGGAAAAATCAAAAAATGCATACAAAAAACTTATTTCAAACCACGATTGGAAGAAAATTGCAGGTGAATATTCCGATGTGTACAATTTTTGTTTAAAAAACTAATTTCCATCATTGGCATTAAATCCAAAAATCAGTCAAAATGAAAACTAAAATCCTCATTGGCGAATTGTCTAGTTATAAAGCGATTGTCATTTGTAAATATATTAAGATGAATTACCCGAATGTCTTTATTTTTACTTTTGACACCAGCGGCTATTCAAGGTATTTTCACACCAAATTTTCTGATGTTCATTTTGTTATCGACAGAAAACATTTTTATGAAGAAATAAAATGGATTATAAAGGAGAATGAAATTGATCATTTTTTTCCGGTAATCAACTCTACTTTGACAACGTTTTTAAGTTTCAAGCAAGATTATGGCCGTTCGCTCGATTACATGAGTAATCTGGCCGATTACCAAATGTTGAATGATAAATATTCACTTTTCAAACTTTCAGTAGAGGAGGGAATATTAATGCCTCAACACTATTTAAGTGTAAAAGATGCTGAAATTCCGTTTGTTATCAAACCAACTAACCGTTCAGGGGCAATTGGTGTAAAATATATAAAAAGAAAAAAAGACCTTGAAAAAGTTCAGGACAGCAAAAACCAAATAGTACAACAATACGTTGAAGGCACGGGTGTTGGGTACTCATTTTATTGTAAAAATGGTGAAATCATTACGGCTACAGGGCATCGCAGGCTTGCAGAATATCCAATAACAGGTGGCCCAAGTTCATATAGGGAAAGTTACTATGATGAACGCTTTCGAAAAATTGCAAATAAAATTATACATAAAAGAAATTACACAGGTTTTGTAATGCTTGAATTTAAGTTAACTAAAGATAACGAGCTATATCTGCTTGAAGCAAATCCGAGAATTTGGGGATCAATCAACCAGGGCCTGGTAAACGGTGTAAATTATTTTGAAGGAATTATTGGGAAAACAGAAATCGTAAAACAATATTCCAGGAAAAACAAGACTACTTATATTTCCCCACTAATCTACCTTTCCATTTTAATGCATTTGTTGCGGTTTAGATTTTCTTTATTATTTCTTTTTATAAAAAACATTAACCGAAACGTAGTTGATGTTAGTTTTATAAAAGATACAAAAGCTTATCTGTCAACGATTTTCCACCGGACACTTTCCTAAGCCAGCAGCATGAAAAAGCAAAAAATCAATGTTATTGACCTCGATAAAACATTGGTTAGTTTCGACACATTTAGGGAGCTGGTTCTAAGAGAAATTAAAAAAGGGAAATTTATTGTTGTTTTATTAACAGTTCTTCGAATTAGCAGGCTTATTTCATCATCAAACTATAAAATGCGGGTGCAGAAATATTTGCAAAAGAATTATTCCAAATCATTTTTTGAAGAATATGCTGATGAAATTTATCAGAAAATCAACCCCAAAGTACTGGCGCTTATCAACCAAAATACAGATAAAGACACAATTAATATTTTACTAAGCGCATCACCAGATGACTACGTTCAGCTACTTTGTGAAAAGTTAAGTTGGCAGGGCTCGGGAAGCTATTTTGATGAAAAAAACAAATATCATCACCTGTATGGAAATGAAAAAATTAATTGGATAAAAGAGTTTTATCCTGCAATGAAGTTTCATTATAACTTTTCAATTTCTGATAGCAAATCTGATAGGAAATTGTTGGAATTATTTGAGTCAAAGATTTATTTTGAAGGGAATTAGTTTATCAAAACTTTAGATTTTTTCAATTTTTAAAATACCGGAAGATTAGTATGGCAAATAAAAAAATAAAAGTATTGCATTTAATATCTTCTATGAAGCGCGGTGGACGGGAGCGACAAATGGCGACGATTTATAAGTTTTCAAATAATTCCGATTTTGAATGTAAAATAGTATG
>DATCTB010000476.1:0-3428 GCA_036568185.1 Bacteroidales bacterium
TGTGCGCGACTGGCTCTATGTTATTGACCATGCAGTTGCAATAGACTTGATTTTCCATAAAGGGAAAGAAGGTGAAACCTATAATATTGGCGGCCACAATGAATGGAAAAATATTGACCTGATTAAAGTGCTTTGCAAAGTGATGGATAAAAAACTGGGTAGGCATTTAGGCGAATCCGAGAAACTGATTACCTATGTTGCCGACCGTGCCGGCCACGATTTACGTTACGCCATCGACTCTTCCAAACTTCAAAATGAACTGGGCTGGACGCCAAGTCTGCAATTTGAAGAAGGTATTGATAAAACAGTGGACTGGTACCTGGCTAACGAAAAGTGGCTGAATAATGTTACTTCAGGCAATTACCAGAAATACTACGAAGAAATGTATTCGGGCAGGTAAAATATCCCCACTTTTTCAATTCTATGTTAACTAACAAAAAAGCTATTTTCTGGGACAACGATGGTGTGCTGGTTGATTCCGAGAAATATTATTTCGAGGCAACTTACCTGACCATGAAAAAAGTTGGGTTTGAACTTACCAAAGAACAATACATCGAATTTTTCCTGACACAGGCAACTGGCGCCTGGCACCTGCTCGGCCAAAACAAGTTTTCAGAAAAAGACATTCAGCTACTCAAAAATGAAAGGGATGCCGTTTTTTCTAATCTCCTGGCAAATCATGATGTATTAGTCGATGGAGTTGAAGAAATTGTTGCCCGAATGGCTAAAAAATATAAAATGGCTATCGTTACCAGTTCAAAGCCTAACCATTTTCGGGAAATTCATTCAAAGACAGGCTTACTGAAATATTTTTCATTTGTCCTTACCTCTGAGGATTATTCAAATTACAAGCCACATCCTGAGCCGTACCTTGTTGCTTTAAAAAAAATAGGCTTGCCCGCTAATGATGTTGTCGTTATTGAAGATTCAAGGAGAGGCTTGATAGCTGCAAAAAAAGCAGGATTGGATTGCATCGTTATTGAAAGCGAATTTTCAAAGTATTCTGATCTTTCGATTGCTGATGTTAAAATTCAAGATATCAGCCAATTGAAAGATGTCTTATAAATCAAATTGAGATTATATTTAATTTCATAAAATCATTTGACTATTTCAAAAATATTTACGTTCTTTGCACTCCATTTTTCGGAAACGATTTAAAAACACAGAAAAGATGTCAAAAATTTGCCAGATAACAGGAAAGAAAGTGATTTCAGGACACAACGTGTCGCACTCAAATATTAAAACCAAAAGGACATTTGAGCCGAATTTGCAAACCAAAAAGTTTTTCGTACCTGAATCAGGTAAATGGATTACGCTTAGGGTAAGCGCTAATGGCCTGCGTACCATTAACAAAAAAGGAATTTCGGTTGCCTTGAAAGATGCTGCTGAAAAGGGCTTTTATAAAGCATAAGTTAAAACATTACTCATAAAAAAAGCTGTCCCCGAAAAGGACAGCTTTTGTTTTGGATGCTATTTTCTTAATAATTTGTCTTGAAAATTTCGTCAATTTTTTCTGACAAACGGTTGAACACTTCTTCCATAGAACCTTCTCCCTTTACCAGGTGAAATTTATTCTGTTTTTTATAATAGTCTAGCACCGGGACGGTTTTGTCGCTGTACTGTTCCAGGCGGTTCACCACCATTTCAGTATTCATGTCATAAGGCCTTGCTCTATCTGTTTTTGCCCTGTCCGACAGCCGTTTAACGGCCACTAAAGTTGGTATTTTCATTTCGATGGTAGCTGAAAGTTTCATGTCTTCACGTTTCAATAAACCATCCAGAATATAAGCTTGAACAATAGTTCTCGGAAATCCCTTGAAAATAAAGCCGTTCGCTCCAGGATTAGCTTTTATCATTTCCTCTATCAACTTAATTGGAATTTCATCAGGTACAATTTCTCCTTTTTCCATATATGGAGCCACATATTTTCCAATTTCGGTTCCCTTTTTAATTTCCTGCCGAAGCATGTGTCCGGTCGAAATATAAACGAGGTTGTGCTTTTCGGCTATTAATTTTCCCTGGGTTCCTTTTCCAGATCCTGGCCTTCCAAGCAGCACCACGTTTGTAAATTCCCTTTTTCGGCTATTTTCAACTACTTCGACAATATTTTCGAAAATATCATCGATACTACCCACACCGTTAATTTTGTGATACTTACCTTTTCGGGCATAAAAATCAGCTACCGGCTTTGTCTTTTCTTCATATTCACGCAACCTCACTTTAATAACATCCAGCGTATCATCCGACCGGCCTGATGTTTTTGCCCTGAGTAGCAAACGGTTAATTAGCTCTTCCTGGGGCGCATCGAGGCTAATCATACAGTCGAGGCTGGTATTTAATTTCAGTAACAAACCTTCCAGTATATAAGCCTGGACAGTAGTTCTTGGAAAACCATCGAACAAAATTCCTTTCGATTCGCTGTTAGTTGTAATTTTCTTTTCTATAATCCGCACAATCAATTCGTCTGATACCAAGCCGCCGCCGGCAATAATTGATTTAGCTTCCCTACCAAGAGTTGATCCCTCGGCAATTTCCGAACGAAGCATATCGCCGGTAGAAATGTATGTCAGGTTATATTTTTTTAAAAGTTTTTCCGACTGTGTCCCTTTTCCCGCTCCGGGAGGGCCAAATAAGGCAATGTTTAGCATAAAATCTGGTTTTTTTTATTCAACAATTTTATAAATATCTTTCAGGTTCCGGCCTTGTTTATCATAATCCAGCCCATAACCCACAATAAAGTCGTTCGGTATTTCAATTCCAATAAAATCGATATCGAAAGACATTTTAAACGCTTCGGGTTTAAACAATAAGGTGGTTATAATAATTTCACCAACTTCAAGGGCTTTCAATTTTTCCAACACTTTCTGTAAAGTAATTCCTGAATCAATTATATCTTCAAGCACCACAACCGTCCGTCCTTTTATGTTTTCGTCAAATCCAATCAATTCCCTCACATGCTGCGTAGATGTAGTGCCTGCATAGGAAGCAAGTTTTACAAAAGAAATTTCGCAAGGAATAGTAATTTTTTTCAGCAAATCAGAAGCAAACATAAATGAACCATTCAGAACTGCCAGGAAAACAGGGGTTTTGCCATCCAATTCAGCGTTAAGTTTGCCAGCAAGTTCCAGTATAGCTCTGTCCAGTTTATCAGAAGTAATAAAAGTTTCGAATTGTTTATCGTGGATTTGAATTTGGCTCATAAAAAAAGGTGGATTCGTTAATTCACAAAGATAAAATTTCAAGGCATAAAGTAAAACCGAAATAACTATTTTTGCTAAATCTAAATAAAATAAAAATATGAAACCTATTGTAAGTATCATCATGGGAAGCACTTCCGATTTGAAAGTAATGGAAAAAGCTGCCGGTTTTTTTGACGAAATGGAAATTCCATTTGAGATGAATGCCCTTTCAGCACACCGCACACCGGG
>DATCTB010000477.1:0-8171 GCA_036568185.1 Bacteroidales bacterium
TTCTTTTGCGTTAAATTCATTAAGCGGTTTGATGTTTCCACGGGCAATGCGTGCCGATTCTACCAACACATTTCTTCTTTCATTTATTTCTTTTCCCGTTAGGTGATTGATAACATGGTGCTGGTAAATGTCGGGGGCAAAGCATTGATAAGTGCCTCCATTTTTCATGATGGCAAGCAGTGTAAGCGTTGCTTCGTGAATTTCGGCTCCATCAAATACACCACAACCCGACAATACTACTGCAAACTTCTTGGTTTTCATTATTTTATGATTTGTTAATAAGAAAATTTCATTTCTGCTAATTTAGTGAATATTCAGTAAAAATAAAAAACGGCTGCCCCGAATTACGAAACAGCCGTTTTTCAAACACCACTTTACAGTTTAAAACCATCCAAATTTGAATGTGATATTATAGTTAAACGAATTTAATGCATCTGTTGGAACATTAACAACCTGTTCAACATTATTATCGTCAAAATACTTGTATTGCAAATAAATATCGCTGGTGAGCCTATAAGAAACGCCCAATGCAACCCTGAAAAATTTAACCACATTGAATTCTACATCTACACCTGGTTCAAAAACAAAATAGCCATCAACATTATAGTAATACTGGTTGTAATTGTAGTTATAGTTTGAATAATTCCAGTTTGCAGCAGTTACGCCACCACCCCCGATTAAGATTGGGAATGAAACGTGAACCGGATAATTAGGTGCTACGATAGGTTCGATAAGCAACCCGCCGTATCCACCTGCCAGATAATATTCTGACGGATTTTCATAATAATTATAGGAATTATCAATACTGCTAAAAAATCCGGCACCGGCTATACCGAGCGCGAAATGGTGGTCGGCAATCCATGCAGCCCTGCCACCAATAATCATGGCAGCCTGGTCGTTGATTTGTGTGTAGCCTACCGAAAATGAGCCATAGCCACCATTGGCCATTTTTTTGTTTGGGTTATCTTTTTTAGGAAATAACAATTTCATTTGGTCATTGCTGTCGGTGTCTTGAGCATTCAAGCTTGTAACTACTGCGAGAGCGAGTAAAAGTGATAAAATTTTTATTGTTTTCATTGTATTAATTATTAATAGTAAATTTTTTTAAAATCTGTATTTTATTCCGAAACCAAAGTCGTAGAAGTTAACTTCAACTCTTTGGAAGTTTTGTAATTCAATAAAGGGCTTGAATTCTACACTGAGGGCGATGGGTACTTTTGGAAATGTATATTCGGTGCCAAAAACACCATCAAGCCCAATAACCATTCCCGAAACCCAAATTTCTTCATAATAGTAGCCATTGTAACTATCCCAGCCTCGAATGCGGTCATAGCCATTTACATAGCCCAAATGAGCTCCGCCTCCAAAATACATTCTCCAGTCCACTTTTTGGTTTACAATCAAAGGTTTATACGCTTCAACAAGCCCATAAAACTGCATCCCGCCTTGCCTGAAACCTATCATTCCCTCGATGGCAACACTTCGGTCTTTGATTACTTTTCCGCTTATTCCTGAAGTATAGCCCAGCCGGATACCAAGCTCTCTTTCGTATTGTTGTGCCTGCAAACCGCCAAACGCAGCCAGCAGAAAACATATAAGTAAGATCCTCTTCATTTCTATAATTGTTTGTTTTTATTGTTTAATAACTGAACCTGAGCCACTGATGTTGATGTTCAACAATGGGTTTCCCAGGTAAAATACCGAGCCACTTCCCGTAATGGTAACATTCAACTGGTTGGAAACATTGACGTACATATTGCCCGAACCACTAATGTTTGCTATCACATAATTTTCCAGCAGATTGTAGGAATTCAAGTTGCCTGAGCCGCTAATTACGTGGCTACCGTTTGAGGCACTTCCCATCAAATTAATAGTTCCCGAACCACTGATGGTTGTAGCCAATTGTTCAGTTATCGTGTAATAGTTAATATTTCCGGAACCAGTAATGACAGTATTTACCGAAGGCGAAATAACTGCCCCGTTCATATTTCCCGAACCGCTGATTTTAACCGATAAATTGTTGGTAACAATGGTGTCGGATTGTATAACTCCTGAGCCCGACAGCAATATGCTATTCAGGGTTGGGGTTTTCACGTAAATATTTATCGGGTAATTGTTGTGAAGGTTTGCATTTGTTGATAAAACCAGTGTGTTTCCATTCACCATTGTCTGGATATTTCCCATAAGGTTAGATTCAGCCTGAACAGTAATCTGGTAAATTGAATCCTGAACGATATACACATTAAAATCTGCCTCGCTGTTGATAGCATTGAACGAAAAGACCTGCCTGGTTTGGGTTACAACATCACCATTACCATTAAGCCTGTATGGTTTATAGCAGCCTGAATACAGAACGGTAATCAAGCTAAGTGCTAATACTATTGGAATTGTTTTGAATTTCATGATATTAAATGATTAGTTTCTGTGATTAATGACAATTAAAAAATTGAAGGGTTGTAATTTTTAAATTTTTTATTTCAATTTTAATGAAACTGTTCCAGCCCTTACGTCAAGTTTAAGGTTTAAAGGCGTTTGCGTACCACTACCGATGGTGCTTTTTACACTTATCAGTTTGTCGTCTCCACCCAGGTTAACAGTTTTAATATTGGTAATATCTGCTGAATAATACACCTGGGTTTTTTCATCAACGGTTAAATCCAAGGTATATTTATTTTCTTTGGCAAAATTGAGTTTAATATCTGAATCATCCGATTTCAGTAAAAATGATTTCATTTTGCCTAATTTTTCCAGTTCTGTTGAACCGTATTTTGAAGTCAAGTCAATCTTGGTATTCAGTTCATCAACCTTTAATGTTGTAAAATAGGTTTGCCCAATAAGAGTTCCAACACTTTCAAGGTTTAATTTATCGCGTTTCGATTCCAAATTAAGTTGTGTTACTTCATCAATTTCAATTTCCGATGAGCGGCTTGTCAAAGTAAGTTTGGTTGACGATTCCAGTTGCAATTCGCCATAGCTGATTGTGAGGTTTCCATTATCGATAATTTGAATATCAATATTGCCAAATTCAGTGTTCATGGTAGTAGTACCGGAAAAGCGGTGTGCTTTCAGGTCACCATTTGAAAGTGTAATGTTCAGGGTTCCTGACAAATCGGTGGTATAAATATTACCGTATTTGTTGTCCACCTTCAGCGTGCTTTTTGCTGGTAAATAAATTGTGTAGTCAATCGTCGTCTTGGTTCCTGCAGAAAACAAGTTGTTGGCAACGTCGGAAACTTCCGTCCAGAAAGTGCCTTTCCCGACAAAAACGGTTGAGGCAATAACGTAATATTTGGTCGCTTTGAAATCAAAATCAACATAATCAAAAGCTTTGTCCAACTTAGTTTCTTTGTTGGTAATCACTTTGAGTTTAATCTCGAACCTTACCGAGTCTTTTTCCCACGGAACGATGTGCACATCGCCGTATTTGTTGCTCACCTCTATTTCGGTTTCTGCCGATAATTTGAACGACTTGTTAACCGAACGCTCCTTCTCGAATGTTTGACCGTAACTCACTTGCACGGCCAGCATCGTTACCAGCAGGGAAGCAAGTTTAAAGTAAAACCTTAATGTCTTCATTTTTCTTAGATTTTTCATTGTTTGATTGTTGCAACTGTTCAAGAGTTTCTTCCAGTATGCGTAATTTTAAACGGTAATTCTGTATCATCGCAGCAATTACCTCTTCGTTGTCGGCATTGTCATTCAGGTCTTCCTTCAAATTCCTGAAGTCTTCATCCAATTCCACCAGTTCGTTATTAATTTCATCGCGAAGCAATGGCTGGGAAGCTGCAAGCGTAAATATTTCTTCTTTCTTAGAATCAATCATCGAAGTATAATACACTTCGGCTTCCATCAAATCGCGGTATTGTTCCTGGTCTTGCGTCACGGTTTCATCAGTGGCAAGGCTTTTCGCGGTGTTGCGATTTTGCATAAAGTCGTGGAAGTAATACGATGAAATGAATATCACTACCACTGCAGCAGCCTGCATCATCACACGTTTCCAGTTGATGTGGATTACTTTCGGCTGTTGCGGATTTATCTTTTCCCACAATGCCGGGCTGGGTTCCAGGTCGTCAAATTCGTCCCGGTTGTCGATGACAAATTTTTCCAGTTTATCAGTTTTCATATCTGTTTCCCTCCAATATTTCTTTAATTCGTTTTTTGGCCCTCATATATTGCGATTTCGAGTTCGACTCGCTTACATTCAGTATTTGTGCTATTTCGCGGTGGTCGTATCCTTCAAGCAGGTAAAGCGAAAAAATCACGCGGCTGCCTTCAGGCAATTCACTCATTGCCCTTTTTATTTCAGCTACGCTGAGTTCTGCATGAATTTCTTCTTCATCTTCCTTGTTTTCAAAAACCGACATATTATCAAGCAATTGCAAATCGGCCTTTCTTCTTTTTATTTCGTTTATGCATCGGTTCACAACTATTCTTTTCATCCATGCGCCGAAAGTTGATTCGTAGCGGAAACTATCCAGTTTCATAAACGCTTCCGTAAACGCTTCCTGTAACATGTCTTCTGCTTCTGCCTGGTTGTTCATCATTCGATAACTTGTGTTGTACATAGCTTTTGCATACAACTGGTACAGTTGGTACTGTGCTTTGCTGCTTCCGCGCTTGCTCTGCTCTATTATATCTTTGTGTATTTCTGTCTGCACTGCGTTCCGGTAATTATTTCCTTAAGCGCAATATAATGACAATCAAAATATGCAAGGGTCGCAATTGGAGAAAAAAAATTTATTTTTTTGAAATAAAATTGAAAATCATCATTCAGCCTTACGAAACCTCTGCAACCCTTGGTTCAGAATTCATGTCATAAACCCATTGCTAAAATTCATAATTACTGAAAAAGCTTATTTTCGCCAATTCAGTTTTCACCTAATTTTTTAAAATAATATTTATGAAAAAAATCTATTCTGCTTTATTTATTGTATTCATTGCAGCTTTGGGATTAAATGCCCAAATTATTGATGATGGTTTTGAAATATACACGGCCGGAGAACGCCTTGCAACGCAAGCGGGCGATCCATGGACAACCTGGAGCAACGCACCTGGCGGAGCCGAAGACCCTTTCGTTTCTGATGAAAAGGCTTATGCTGGTGTTAACAGTGTGAAAATTGCTTCGGGCAACGACTGTGTTTTGCTGCTTGGCGATGAAACTACAAGCCGATACAAACTAAGTTTCTATATTTATATTCCTGCCGGGAAATTGGGCTATTACAATGTTTTGCAGGATTTTGCAGGTGCGAATAGTATCTGGGGTTCGCAAGTTTGGTTTGATGTGGGTGGAAATGGAAGCATTGATGCAGATGGAGCAGGTGCGGCTACCTTTTCCTTTAATTATGATGAATGGATTTATATTGAAAACTACTTCGATTTGGAAAACGATTGGGCTGAAGTATTTGTTAATGGCGAGTACCTGGTTGGCTGGCAATGGACACTAGGAACCTTTGGCGACCCAGGCCCTTTGCAGGTTTCAGCAGCTAACTTTTATGCCTGGGATGGTACAAAATCTGTTGATGGCGTGCCTGAATATTACCTTGATAATGTTGTTTTTGAAGAAATGCCTCTTGGCCAGGCACCTGAAAACCTGGAAGCTTCTGTTGAAGGAACTACCGTTAGCCTAAGCTGGGATGCTCCTGCATCAGAAACACCCGACTCCTATTATATATTAAGAAATAATGACCTTGCGGGAATAACAACCGAAACCAGCTTTGAAGAAACCCTTGAACTTCCGGGCTATTATGCATACGAAATAAAGGCTTACTATTCCATTAGTGGACTTTCGCAAGCTGCCGGACCAGCAAATGTTGAAATTGCAGGCGGAACTGCCCGCAGCAGGGTACTTCTTGAAATTGCAACAGGAACCTGGTGCTTTTACTGCCCCGGTTCAGCAATGGGTGCTGATGATATGGTTGAAGCCGGACTAGATGTAGCCGTTATTGAATACCATAATGGCGACCCTTATGCAACAACCCAAAGCGATGCCAGAAACAATTACTACGCTGTTGACGGTTACCCAACTTCAACATTCGATGGTATTGATGGTTTTGCCGGTGGAAGCAATACCGAAAGCCTCTACCCTACCTATTTATCTTATTATAATCCTCGTATTGAAGTTCAAACAATTTTCGAACTGGAGATGAATGTTCAGTTGGATGGAAATCGTGCCAATTCATTTGATGTTTCGCTGAGCACTGAACAATTGTGGGATTACAACAGCAGCGACCTTCGCTTACATGTAGTGCTTACCGAGTCGCATATTCCGGATAACTGGTTCAGTCTTCACGAAGTAAATTTTGTTTGCCGCGAAATGTATCCAGACCAAAATGGAACAGCGTTAACCCTCGAAAATTCAGGCGATACCGAAGATTTATCCTTTACTGTTGAGGTTCCTGATACTTACGATGTAAACAATTGCGAGATTGTTACTTTTATCCAGGACAACAATACTAAGGAAGTTTTGAACTCTACTTCAGTTCACTTGGCCCAGGTTGTAGGAATTGCTGAAATGGGAAACCTTTACACTCGTATTTATCCCAATCCAGCTTCCGGAAAAACTACTATTGAATCGGAAATGACAATGAAACGAGTTAGCATTTTCACGGTTACCGGGCAAAAAGTTTATGAAATTGCATTGGACCAAAACAAACTCGATTTAAATATTGACTTCCTGAAAAGTGGCTTATATATGGTTCAAATTGAAACCGAACAAGGCAGTAATGCTAAAAAACTATTCGTTCGGTAAAAATAACTAAACACCAATCAATAAAAAGGCTGTACCAAATGGAACAGCCTTTTTTGATTTTATTGGATTTAGATTCTAAATCTAGTTCAGAATGACCGAGAGCCAGAATAAAATGAAGATTTATGCACTTCGCCCTCAGCCCCTCTTATACACAATAGCAACCACCGTTACATCATCTCCACCCATATTGATGGACATGCCGTAAGGGCGGTCATCGCTGATTTTGATTTGAGCTTTCCCGGCTTTTCCAGTTAATTGTTGCCAAATGGTAACCGCCTGGTGGACTCCGGTTGCGCCTGTCGGGTGCCCCCAGCCAATTAAGCCTCCGGTTGTATTCATCGGCATATAGCCGGTGCGTGAAGTATTTCCTGCATCAACCCAATCGGCACCTTCGCCTTTTTTGGCAAGGCCAAGCCCTTCAACTGCCAGGATTCCGGCAATAGAAAAACAGTCGTGGGTTTCGATGGTTCCAATCTGTTCAATTGTAACACCCGCACTTTCCATGGCCTGTTTTGCAGCAATCGGAATGGCTTCCAATTCGGCAGGGTCTTTCGGGTCGTTGGTGATGTTGCGGATAACCTGTGCCCAACCAACTACCTCAACCGCATCTTTTTTATCGATGCCCATTTTCTTTAAGCCCTCTTCTGAACAGATTGCAATGCCTGAAGCGCCGTCAGAAACTTTGGAGCAGTCAAGAACCGTTAAATGATCAACAAAAGCTGCACCGTTGGGTTTCATTTTTAATGCAAAAGCATAAGGGTCGGGAATGGTATTTTGGTGTTCTTGCGCTGTCGGGTCGAGGCGGGCATTTTCCATGGCATTGGCAAACCATCTTGCCATTCCTTTTCTGGCTTTGTCATAACCATACTTTTCGTAATAAGCGCCAGCCCTGTCGCTGAACTGGCCCGGGAAAAAGTAAGCATGCCCTTGTTTGCGTTTCTGGTACCAGCCTGCTCCGGCAAGGATATCGGCTCCATAAATCGCTTTTACGGTATTTTGCACTTCAACGCCCAAAGTCAGGACAACGTCAGCAGTTTCAGCAAGCACAGAACGAAGGCCATACATCAGGGCAAGGCCACCCGAACCGCAGGCGCCTTCAACGCTGATGGCAGGTTTCCACTGTAGTTTTTCATCTATATAAGGAACAAATCCCGGTAGGTTGGCCTGCTTGTTGAAACGGGCAGCCATGAAGTTCCCGATAACGGATTCGTCCACATTGTCGGCACCGCCAATTTGTGCAAGTACGCCTTTTCCGGCTTCGCTGATATAATGCTCAAGCCCCGGGCGCTCTTTCTTGGGGTTAAATTCTTTGCGGCCGGTTCCCATCGCAACGGTGTTGTAACCGGCAGTCATATATACTTTTCTTCTCAATTTTTTCATGACAGAAATTTTATTTAATCAAAAAAATTATTTACCGGGCCAT
>DATCTB010000478.1:0-10356 GCA_036568185.1 Bacteroidales bacterium
TAATTTATTTCTTAATTTATGTTAAACATATTATAAATATAATACTTTTGTAAGTGTAAAATATACACAAAGTATAAAATTTCATTTAATACCTTATATATAGTTTAAAAACACATTGAAATAATACACAAATACTGATTCCGAATAATCATGATTTTGTTAAAACAATTAATCAACAAATAAATTCAATAACCTTAATTAAATAAATGTTTAACTTATGAAAGCAGAATTTTACAATTATTTGAAATTGGACACTTTTGCAAAAAAATTCCTGATTCTAACGGGAATTCTGTTGATCAGTTTATCAACTGTATTGACAGCGCAGCAAACGTTCAAATACGAAGGATTGGTGACCGATAAAAGCGGCGCACCATTGCCTGGAGTCAATGTAATCGAAAAAGGTACTACCAATGGTACTACCACTGACATTGATGGAAAATTCCAAATGAGTGCTTCAAGCGAAACTATTACGCTTGATTTCTCTATGGTTGGATTTTCACAACTAGAATACGAATTTAAGGCTGGAGACAAAATTAGCGTCCAAATGCTGGAAGATGTTGTGGGACTTGATGAAGTTTTAGTTGTTGGTTATGGTACGCAAAAACGTGCAAACGTAACCAGTGCTATTGCCAGTATGGATTCAGAACAACTTACAGAAGTGCCAGTGACCAACGTAAACAATGCGTTGCAAGGCCGCCTGTCGGGTGTAACTGTAACCAATAATTCAGGTTCACCGGGTTCATCATCTTCTGTGGTAATCCGTGGGGTTGGTACCAACGCCACAACAACACCACTTTATGTTGTAGATGGAATCAGGATGAGTAATATTGACAACCTGAACCCTTATGACGTAGAATCTTTGGAAGTTTTGAAAGATGCTGCTTCTGCTGCAATCTATGGAGCTGATGCCGGTAATGGTGTTGTGCTGATTACAACTAAAAAAGGTAAAAAAGGAGAAAGCGTGATTGACTTCAATATGCAGATTGGTTCACAAAGTATTGGAAGCTACACCCAGCCAATGGATGGTTCAAGTTATGCCACCTGGGTAAATGAAGCCAATGTTGGAGTTGATATAAAAGCTGACAGTTCAGTAAATACTGACTGGATGGATGCTATACAGACCAACGCAATGGTTCAGCAATATAGTCTTTCATTTAGCGGTGGAACCGACAAGGGGTCCTATTACACTTCCTTGTCTTATGTGAGCCAGGATGGTACAGTTGGTGGTGATAAATCAAATTATCAAAGAATTACGGCGCTTGCAAATATTACCCAACAAGTAAAACCATGGTTGAAAGTTGGAGTAGGTATGAATTATGTGAATTGGAAAAGAGCAGCCATCTCTGAAGATAGCGAGTTTGGCGGAATTATAGCTTCGGCTTTAATGCTTGACCCAACTTGCCCTATTGTTTTTGATGGAGCATTGCCATCGTTTGCACAAAGTGCTTTGAATTCAGGTTTTACTCTTGTTCAAAATGGTGATGGCCAATATTATGGCGTTTCAAATTATGTAAAAGGTGAAATAACCAACCCATTGATGCAAATGGATATTACCCAGGGAAATACAAAAGAGGACAGGTTTATGGGAAATGGTTATTTGACATTTGGAAAAGAAAGCTGGAAAGGTTTTTATTTCACTTCACGCGTTGGCGTTGACTTGGCTAACCAGTTATACCATACATGGTACCCAACTTATTGGGCTTCATCAGAAAGAATGAATACTCAAGCCAATGTAAGGGACAATACCAATACATGGACAATGTGGTTATGGGAAAATTTCCTTACCTATGACAAAACTTTTGGCGGAAAGCACCACGTTAATGCCATACTTGGTTACTCTGCACAGGAAAACCAAAGCAAATATTTAACTACCTTATCTGGCCCAATGTTTGCCGAAGGTGATACTTATGCTCAGCACGGTGATGTTGTGATCGCCGGTGACCTAAGCGGAACTGTTGAAAAAATTACACTCTCATCCTGGTATGCAAGGGCATCTTATGATTATGAAGGAAAGTATTTGTTAACAGCAATATTCCGTCGTGATGGTTCTTCTTTGTTAGGTTCTGATATGAGATATGGTAATTTCCCTTCAGTTTCGGCTGGTTGGATTATCAGCAAAGAAAGCTTTTGGAATGTTGACGCTATTGATTTCCTGAAAATCAGAGGGTCATGGGGACAAAATGGTATGCTTTCAGGGTTAGACCCTGATCAGTTCAGGTCATTAATCACAACTTCTGGTATCAAATACCCTAAAGTTGGTGGCGGATTCTATACCGGCGGTGAACCACAATTGTTGGCAAACCCAGAATTGAAATGGGCTACAAGCGCACAAACTGATATAGGTTTGGATATGTATATGCTCGCTAACAGGTTGTATTTTGGTTTCGACTGGTACAAAAAAGTTACACAAGATTTGTTGACACTTGGAACCCCTCCTCCTTCAGTAGGAAACTATCCTTCTTTTGTTAACGCAGGAGATGTTACCAATACAGGTACTGAATTTGAAGTGGGTTGGAGAAACTACGAAAGAAAATTCAAATATTCTATCAATGTAAACGCAACATGGATGACTAATGAAGTTACCTACTTGAATCCTTTGCTCGACAGGGTTGCTGGTTCACAGGTTGGAACAGGTTGGACCGCTACATGGTTGGAATTGAATCAACCGATTTGGTTCTTCCGTGGTTATAAAACTGATGGTATATTCCAAAATGAACAACAAATTATTGATTACAAAAATGCAAATGGTGGCTTGTCTGGATACAATCCAGTTCCCGGCGACCCAATTGTTGTGAATACAAATGGCGACAACTTAATCAATGACGAAGATCAGACCTTTATTGGAGATCCTAACCCAAGCTTTATGTGGGGTGCAATGTTCAATCTTGAATATTCTGGTTTTGATTTTAGGTTCTTTATTCAAGGTGTTCATGGTCAGGATGTTTTGTTGGGATGGAACCGCTATGACAGGTCAACTTCGAATAGGCCGCAATTCTTCTTTGATGAAAGATGGACAGGTGAAGGAAGTACAAATGAAATGCCGCGTGCTGACCAATCTAGCGCATACATTTACAATAGTGACCTGATGGTATATAGCGGATCTTATGTAAGAATCAGGCAGATGCAATTAGGTTATACCCTTCCGGCAGCTACTATGAGTAAGATGCAAATCCAGAATTTAAGGTTCTATATTTCCCTGGATAATTTCTTTACTTTCACCAACTACCCAGGTATGGATCCTGAAGCTGGCTCGAACAATGCAAATAGCCAGGGCATCGACCGCGGTTATTATTCGACACCACGTACATTTTTATTTGGGGTAAATTTCACTTTCTAAGATACTTAACCTTAAATTGTTAGAAAAATAATTACGAAAATTTAAATTTATAAAAATGAAAAATCAATATAAAATAGTAATTGTCTTTGCTCTGATACTGACCCTAGTGGGATGTAGCAAAGATTTTCTGGATGTCCCTCCTGTAGGTAAAATGTCTACAGACCAGTTTTACAAGACTGATGAAGATGCTACTAAAGCCATTATGGCAACTTACGACATACTTCAATGGATGGTTGCCCGCGACTGGAACAGCATTTACCTGGTAAAAACATTTCCATCTGACGAATCAAATGTTGGTGGTGGTGATTCTGGCGACCAGCCTCCTTACCAGGCTTTGGGTAACTATACTTATGGCGCAACCAATGCGCCTGTCACAGCAGTTTGGCAATCATGTTATTATGGAATTTACAGGGCGAACCTGGTTATTAATAATGTTGTGCCAGAAACGCCACTTCGAACTCAAATAGTTGCTGAAGCCCATTTCCTGCGTGCCTATTATTATTTCGAAATCGCTAGTTTGTTTGGCCAGGGTCCTATCATTTTAACTGAGCTTACACCAAGCGAATACAGCCAGCCTTTTTCACCTGCTGCTGATATTTATGCCCAGGCTGTTTCTGACTTAAATGCAGCTATTCCTGATTTGCCTTTAAAAAGCGAATATGCATCTGAAGATGTATTTCGCGCTTCGCAAGGTGCTGCACAAGCATTGCTGGGAAAAGTTTATTTGTATATGAAAGACTGGAGCTCATCAGCAACCGCGTTTGAAAGCGTGATTTCTTCAAACCAATACCAGTTGCAGGAAGATTTTTCAACTTTGTTTTTGAAACAATCTGAATTTGGAATTGAATCTTTGTTTGAAATATCTTACGTTACTTTCGAAGGATATGATTGGGGTACATTCCAATGGGGTGGTAACCGCGCTATGGAAAACAATATTACCTGGCAGCTTACAGGCCCTCGTGGCGATTTTTTTGTTCCTGGAAACACTGGGCTTATTGGTGGTTGGGGATTTAACTATCCTAGAGAATCCGCGTATTTACCTTATGTTGAAGCAGGAGATACAACCAGGAGGCCAGCAACCTTACTTTCTTTGGCTGATTTGCAAGCACAGGGCGGCGATTGGACAAATCCTGAGTCGTGGGGCTGGGGTGGTTACATCCGTGTGAAATATGGTACCCGCATGGGCGAAACCAATGGTGATGATGGTGCAGTTCCTGAATTGAATTACGGAACAAACTTACGCTTGATTAGATACGGTGATGTTTTGTTGATGGCCGCTGAAGCAAATTTCCGTGCAGGAAACCAAAGTGCTGCTGATAATTATATTAATCAGGTGAGGGCTAGAGCTAACCTGGCACCATACACGGGCGATTTCTTCACAGCACTGGTTAAAGAGCGCCAAATGGAGCTTGCTTTTGAAGGAACAAGGTTTGTAGACTTAGTTAGGTGGGGAATGGCCCCTGAGGTTCTTGGACCATTTGGGTTTGTTGCCGGTAAAAATGAAGTATTCCCAATTCCGCAAGACGAAATGAAAAACAATACAAATGCAGTTCAAAATCCTGGATATTAGTATAAATTAATAAAAATAAGTTTTTAATTTTTTGGTTTTTGATATTTAACGTGGCAGGGCGCTGGAAACGGCGCCCTGTTTTTTTATTTTAAAATGCCACGGATGCACTAATTTAAGAATCGAATATTATTCGAACATCTGTGGCTAATTATTTTTTAATGGAAAAATAAAAGCTTGCTTAAGCATTTTCAATCATCGTCCTGCAGATGAACTCAGCAGCTTTTCCATCACCGAAAAGTGGAGGGAATTGATGGGATTTATTCTTTATTAAAGATGAAAATGAAGCGCTTATTTTTTGCTCATCTGCATTGGCGATAATGCCACAGCCTTGCTCCACAATTTCAACCCACTCGGTTTCTGAACGCAATATAATGGAAGGCTTTTCAAAAAAATAAGCTTCTTTTTGTACGCCCCCAGAATCGGTTATTACCAATTGGCAATTGCTTTCCAACTGTATCATATCCAAAAATGAAACCGGTGGCAATAATTTTATGTAATGATTATTTTTTATTTCTGAAAAAAGATTCGTTTCAAGAACTGCTTCCAGTTTCTTGCTTGTGCGTGGGTGCAAGGGTAGTGCAACCACCATTTTATATTCTTTTGAAATCGAATTGAGCGCCCTGAAAATGGCATTTAGCCTGCCGGGCTGGTCGGTATTGTTGTCGCGGTGGATAGTGCCTAAAATGAAAGGCTTGCCCGTTAAGCCATATTGCTCGAGTACGTTACTTTTTGTTGCCGCGATTTTATTAAAGAACAAACTGTTGTCGAACATCACATCTCCACAATGAAAAATGCCTGAATTATCAGCAGAAAAAGGTTTTTTGTTTTTTTCTGAAAACCCTTCATTTATCAAATTATTCAAACCGGTTTTTGTTGGCGAAAAGAGCAGGGTAGAGGCATGGTCGCACATAATGCGGTTGATTTCTTCAGGCATCGATTTATTGAACGAGCGCAACCCAGCCTCAATATGCACAATGGGGATGTGAATTTTTGCTGCCGCGATGGCTCCAGCCAAGGTTGAGTTAGTGTCGCCGTAAAGAACCAGGAAACCAGGTTTTTCGGATAACAGAATTTTTTCAATGCCTTCAATCATCCCGGCAGTTTGAACTCCGTGCGATGCGCTGCCAATGTTCAAATTGTAATCAGGTGCAGGAATTGAAAGTTCATCAATAAATACTTGCGACATATTGGCGTCGTAATGTTGCCCGGTGTGGACAATTACCTCCTTGATTTCTTTTTGAAAATGGGTTGCAATAGCCCGGCTGAGCGCAGCAGCTTTGATGATTTGTGGCCTTGCGCCAATAACTGTAACTATTTTAAGCATTCAATTGGTTCGTTCAATATATTAGATTTCCAAAAATACTAAAGATTTATCAGGCTGCCTGAATTACTTTTCTTTATTGAAATCAAATCAAAGATTCATCAGCAAAGCTGAAAAAAGTATCACTGCCAATAATCAGGTGGTCGAGCACGCTGATTTCAAGTAATTTGCCTGAAGCAACTAATTTCTTTGTCAAATCAATATCATTCTGGCTGGGTTTTAAATTGTTGCTGGGATGGTTGTGCGCCAATATGATTGACGAAGCACTGTGTTCGAGCGCATGTTTGAAAATAACTTTGGGGTCAGCAACAGTCCCCGCGAGCCCGCCTTCGCTAATCCTGATTTTTTTTAACAAGTGGTTGGCCCTGTTCAATAAAAGTATCCAAAATTCCTCTTTCACCAAATCCGACATTTCAGGATATAAAATATTGTAAGCATCGCCGCTTGAGCTGATTTTGTTTTTGTTTTCCAAAACATCATCTTCGCGCCTTCGCCTTCCGAGTTCCAAAGCTGCTACTATGCTGATGGCTTTTGCCTCACCAATACCTTTGAATTTAATGAAATCACTAACAGTTAATCGCGACAACTCTGCCAGGTTGTTGTTGGTGCTTTGTAAAATTCTTTTTGAAAGCTCAACAGCCGATTCATTTCTGCTCCCTGAGCCAATCAGAATGGCTATTAATTCAGCTTTGCTGAGTTGCCCTTTGCCTTTGTTCAGCAGTTTTTCCCGCGGGCGGTCATCTTCAGCCCACTGGTTGATGGGTAATTTTTTTGGATTATCTTCCATTTTTAGGTGTTTGAGGTAAAATTATATAAAATCCGAAATGATTTCCAAAATTCGGGGCACAAAAAAACCCGGACTTGCGGTCCGGGCTTACAATTTTTTTCAAGAAATTATGATAAACTATTGGCGTATTTGGTGATACTCGATTTCAGGTTTCCAGCCTTGTTTTTGTGTATCATTTTCCTTTTTGCCAATTTGTCAATCAAAGTATGCAACTTAGGTAATTGATCTTCGGCTTCTTTTTTATCAGTTAATGATCTGAACTTTCTTACTGCATTGCGCATCGTTTTTGTATAAAAGCGATTGTGCACCTTACGGGTTTCATTTTGCCTGATTCTCTTAAGCGCTGAAGGATGATTAGCCATATTTCTTTTTTTTATTTGTGATTATTTTCGGGCTGCAAAAGTACAATATATTTTAATATAAAAAAATGGTGGAAAAGAATATTTCAAAAGAAGGACAAATTTCTGGCGTTTTTGCTATAGTTTATTGCTCCTTCAAATTTTTGTATATTTTTACCGCAGAATAAAAAAAGAAATGAGAAACATATCTATTAACCCTTCAAATTTTAATTGGAATGTAAATTTTACATCCAAGGCGGGGGCGGTATAGATATAGCTAAAAAGATATTTAACAGAAGCCTTCCGAGAAATCAGGAGGCTTTTTTGTTTTATGCTGATGTGCTATTAGAATATTAACCAAATCAATATATTTTATGTGTGGAATAATTGGAGTTTTTACGTCAACTGGATGTGCAAATGAATTACGGTCTACGGCACTTGAAATGTCGAAAAAAATCAGGCACCGGGGCCCTGACTGGTCTGGAATTTTTAGTGATGAAGATGTGATCCTTGCCCATGAACGCCTTGCAATTGTAGACCCTCAATCGGGAAAACAGCCATTGTATAGCAAGGACAAAAAATTAATTCTTGCCGTCAATGGTGAAATTTACAACCACATGGAACTCAGGAATGAAACCAACGGCTATGAATTTTTAACCCATTCCGATTGTGAAATAATTTTAGCGCTTTACAAAGAAAAAGGGGTTCATTTCATTGATGAATTAAATGGAATTTTTGCATTTGCATTGTATGATTCAGTAAAAAAGGAAATTTTTATTGCCCGCGACCATATGGGCATTATTCCCTTATATTGGGGTTGGGATAAATCGGGAAATTATTATGTAGCTTCTGAGTTAAAATCTTTAGAGGGCGTTTGTGAAAAGTTTGAAGAGTTTCCTCCCGGCCATTATTATTTTAGTAGAAATGGGGAAAAGCTAACCCAATGGTACAAACCTGATTGGGCCAAATTTGAAAATGTCCAAAAAAATATTTCTGATACGGCAATTCTTAGAAAAGCATTGGAAGATGCGGTGCACAGGCAACTCATGTCAGATGTGCCTTATGGCGTGTTGCTTTCGGGAGGCCTGGATTCGTCAATCATCTCTGCAATAACCAAGAAATATGCAGCAAAAAGGATTGAGTCTGGCGACCAACAACAAGCCTGGTACCCACAGTTGCACTCATTTGCCGTAGGTTTGGAAGGTTCTCCCGACTTGGCTGCAGCTCGAAAAGCGGCAGAACATATAGGCTCAGTCCACCACGAAATTCATTTCACCATACAGGAAGGCCTTGATGCGTTGAGGGATGTGATTTATCATCTTGAAACCTATGATGTCACTACCATTCGGGCATCAACGCCTATGTACCTTTTAGCTCGGGTTATAAAATCGATGGGGATAAAAATGGTGTTGTCGGGTGAGGGTGCCGATGAACTTTTTGGCGGCTATTTGTATTTTCACAAAGCCCCAAATCCAGAAGCGTTTCATGAAGAAACGGTCCGTAAGCTGGGCAAACTCCATTTATATGACTGCTTACGGGCCAACAAATCTCTTGCTGCCTGGGGCATTGAAGGCCGTGTCCCTTTTTTGGATAAAGAATTTATGGAAGTGGCGATGCGTTTAAACCCGAAAGATAAAATGGCCGGAAATGGGAAAATAGAAAAATGGATTTTACGGAAAACATTTGAAGATTATTTACCTGCAAGTATTGCCTGGCGCCAAAAAGAGCAATTCTCAGATGGGGTAGGGTACAGTTGGATTGACACGCTGAAATCAATTGCAGAACAGCAGGTTAGTGATGAACAATTGAAAAATGCAGAAGCCCTTTTTCCTATCCACCCACCCATGTCGAAAGAAGAATACCGTTACCGGTCAATTTTTAGCGAACTGTTCCCCTCCGAATCGGCGTCGTTGTGTGTGCCCTCGGTAAAATCGGTTGCATGCAGCACTCCGGAAGCTTTAGCCTGGGATGTTTCTTTCCAAAATACTAACGACCCTTCAGGAAGGGCAGTGAAAACTGTTCACCATGACGGATATAAGTAAGCCGAATTTGGCTCAATGAAATTACTCAGCAATTTTTGACAACAAAATTGGCTCGCCTTTTATTTCAATACCTGTTATTTGAACAGAATAAAACTCGTTTTTTTGAAGGCCTTTTCGTTGAATAATAACCGGAATATAATGTTCGCCATAACCAGTAGCAAAGCCATTTCTGAGAATTTTTTCAACTAACACTATTTGCTTTTTGCCAATAAAATTTTCGCGGTAGCTTAATTTTGAAGCTTCAGAAATTTCCCTGATTATTTCGCTGCGCTGGGTTTTTATTTTTTCAGGAATTTGTTCCGGCATCCTTTCTGCCCTTGTGCCTGTCCTGACTGAATATTTAAACGTGTGTATATGGCCGAAATTTATTCTTTTAGCCATTTCAACAGTTTGCTGGAAATCTTCTTCCGTTTCGCCCGGAAAACCAAGGATGATATCGGTTGTCAGGTTGAAATCAGGATAAGATTGTTTAATTTTTTCAGATGTTTCAAGGAATTGTTTCGCCGTGTACATCCTGCGCATTTTCAACAAAATATCCTCCGATCCGCTTTGCAGGCAAATGTGCATGTGAGGAGCCAATTTTGGGTTGGAAAATAACCCGAAAAAACTTTCTGAATAGCCGTCGGGTTCTATGGATGATATCCGTACCCTGAAATCTCCTGGGATGGCAAGGATTTTTTCAACCAGTTTTTCAAAATCCATTTCGCCATCCTGATAGCGTCCAATATTGACGCCTGTAAGCACAACTTCTTTAAACCCAAAGCCGACTACTTGTTGTATATTTTCAAAAATATCATTGGCAGGGCGGCTTACAGCACGCCCACGGACTTTGGGGATAATGCAAAAAGTGCAAAAATTATCGCAACCATCCTGAATTTTAATTAAGCTACGGGTATGAAAAGTTTCATCAGCCGGCTGGTAGCCAAACAAATCTTTTTCAAACATTTCTGGCTTAACAATT
>DATCTB010000479.1:0-7335 GCA_036568185.1 Bacteroidales bacterium
CTAAGTTTGACCCCGCCATTATTGACATTTTCGATGTTGTGAGTTTTGATGTTTCCAAAATCAAGGATTACCAGTTGCTGATTCTTTGTGGCTCAACCATTGGTGCAGAAAATTGGCAGGATGTGAAGGATGACAACGAATGGAACAGGTTTTTTGTAAAAGTCAGAAAATATGACTTGTCAAAAACAAAAGTGGCTTCCATTGGCCTTGGCGACCAGGTGCTTTACCCGGGCCATTTTGTTGATGGACTGGCTGTTTTTAAAGATGAAATGGAAAGAGTTGGTGCCATAATGATTGGCTTTTGGCCCACAAAAGGCTACGATTTTACTGATTCTGACGGAATGGAAGATGACATGTTTTACGGCCTTGCCCTCGACCTCGACCGCCAGGATGAACTCACCGATGAGCGGATTGATAAGTGGACTAAGCAGGTGAAAGCTGAAGCTGGTCTTTAGTAATTATTATTTCCTACCGGGAAATTAAATATCAGGATGAATTCTTTTTGTTAAATAATGAATGCCTTCAAAAGGAATGTAACCCAGTTTCTGAAAAGCTTCAAACGAATCATTATTATATTCCTCAATCTGGCAGGCAAAAATGCCGATTCCTTTTTCTTTCAGCCACTTTTCACCAGCATCAACCAATAATTTAGCAATTCCTTTTTTCCTGAATTCAGGCAACACAGCCACCCGGTTTATCCAGCCTTTGCGGCCATCGTGGGTTACTAAAATACTTCCTACAGTTTCGCCATTTTCAACCGCAAATAAAAATTGGTTGCTATCCAGCTTCACTTCTTTTTCAATATTTTCCCGGCTGTCGCGGCCATTTCCTTTGTAAGGCAAGCCTGCCTTTTCCCAAATACTGATGAGTAAATCGTAATCACCGGGTTTGTAAGAAGCAATTTTGATGTTCATTTTGAAGGAATTTTAGGTAAAAATAAAAAAAACCTCTTCAATAAAAGAGGTTTTGAGTTTGTTGCCCGACTAGGGGTCGAACCTAGACTTTCCTGATTCAGAGTCAGGCGTGTTGCCAATTACACCATCGGGCAATCTTGTCTGCCAAAAGGCAGATGAGGGCGCAAATTTATAAAAAAACTATTTTCATTTTTAAAAACATTTTGCCTGCCAATCAAATGTTTCCAATTTTTTGTCTTTCCAAATAAGGTTAAGAAAAACAAGTGTTCGTAAATTAAGCATTCTGCCTCGACCACGAATCGCGCAGTGGAACAGTACGGTTGAAAACCAGTTTTCCCGGCATGCTGTCCTGATCAACACAGAAATAACCCAATCTTTGAAATTGAAATTTATCGCCCTTTTTAGCAGGCAACAAGGAAGGTTCGAGTTTGCAGTTCGAAAGTATTTTTAATGAATCAGGATTTAAAAATTCCCTGAAATCCTTGTCTTTATGCCCGGCAGGATCTTCGTCCATAAACAGGCGGTCGTATAAACGAACTTCGGCATCAATGGCTTTTTCAACTGAAACCCAATGCAAGGTTCCTTTTACCTTTCGGTTTGCACCGGCCTCACCGCTTTTCGATTCCGGGTCGTAAGTACAGTAAATTTCGGTGATGTTTCCTGCTTCGTCTTTTTTAAAACTTTCACCTTTTATAATATAAGCACCTTTCAAACGGACTTCGTTTCCGGGGCCAAGCCTGAAAAATTTCTTTGGTGGGTCTTCCATGAAGTCTTCACGTTCGATATAAATTTCTCTGCTGAAATATACTGTCCTGGTGTCGCTTTCAGGGTCTTCGGGGTTGTTGATTACTTCCATTTCCTCAACTATTCCTTTAGGATAGTTGGTAATGACAAGTTTCACCGGGTCGAGCACTGCAAAAACGCGGGGTGCGATTTGGTTTAAATGTTCACGAACACTGAATTCGAGCAAACCAACGTCGATTACGTTATCCCTTTTCGCCACGCCAATTCTTTCTGAAAAACTGCGGATAGACTGCGGGGTGTAACCACGGCGGCGAAGCCCCGAAATGGTGGGCATACGTGGATCATTCCATCCGTTTACATGGCCTTCTTTCACAAGTTCCAGCAATTTTCTTTTGCTCATTACAGTATAACTCAGGTTCAAACGGGCAAATTCAATCTGACGCGGACGGTAAGTCCCGGTAACGATTTGATCCAAAAACCAATCATACAAAGGACGGTGGATTTCAAATTCCAAAGTACAAACAGAATGTGTAATACCTTCAATAAAATCGGACTGGCCATGTGCATAGTCGTACATTGGGTAGATGCACCATTTGTTTCCGGTGCGGTGGTGTTCCTGGTGCAGGATGCGGTACATTATTGGGTCGCGCATGTGCATATTGGGCGATTTCATGTCAATTTTTGCCCTCAGAATCATTGCACCGGTTTTAAATTCGCCGGCTTTCATTCGTGCAAACAAATCAAGGTTTTCCGCAATTGGCCTGTTCCTGAAAGGGCTTTCTATTCCTGGCCGGGTTGGCACGCCGCGCTGTTCGCTTATCAATTCCTGCGGCTGTTCGTCAACATAGGCTTTTCCGGCTTTTATAATTTCAACCGCCCAATCATACAATTGTTCAAAATAATCTGAGGCGTAATAGGGCTTATCATTCCACTCAAATCCCAGCCATCGCACGTCTTCCATGATGCTATCAACATATTCTACCTCTTCCTTTTCGGGGTTGGTGTCATCAAATCTGAGGTTGCACAATCCGTTGTAGGATTCGGCAAGGCCGAAATTCAGACAGATAGATTTGGCATGGCCAATATGCAAGTAGCCATTGGGTTCAGGCGGAAATCGCAGGTGAATGCGCCCTTCATTTTTATTATTTCTCAGGTCCTCTTCAATAATATTCTCTATAAAATTGAGCGACCGTTTTTCATTTTCCGGAAAATCCATTTGTTCTGCAGCTAAGTTTTTTCAAAAAGTTTCTTTTAACAAGCCGCAAAATTAATCAGAATTACAAACACTTATAAAAATGCTTTTCAGTTCCATAAATCAAATTCAATACAAGAAAAGAAATGTTTTTTAATGCTTTGTTTATCAATAATATAGAATGTGTTCGAAGATGTACAGTAGCTGTATAAAGGCGAACAATTATTTTTTTTATTTATAAATAATCATTTCGTAATATTCAAAATAACAGCATTTTACCATTTGTGGCACAGATTAAGCATATAATTAAATGCAACCATTTATTGTTTAACTAAAAAAATATAGTCATGAAAACAAGAATCGCAACCTTATTGATTGTACTGGGCATATTTGTTGCCGGAAGTGCATTTGCCAGCAATCCAGTTATTGCCTCAAAGGCAGTTTCAGGTTCTATTGCAAAACAGCTGAAAAGTGAAATAAAATACCCGTCTTATGCTGTAGATGAGAAAATTGAATGTTGTGTGGTAGTACGATTGGAAATCCAGGAAGATGGCACACTTGATGTAATTGAATCGAACAGTATGTCGAAGAAAATGGAAAAGCATGTAATCAAAACCATTGAAAGCATGGAAGCTAATGGAGATTTGAAAAATTATGCCGGACAGAATGTCCTTGTCAAAGTTAGGTTTGAATTAATTTAACTTCATAAACTCCATCATATTCCCCAAGGCTTAGGCCTGTTGTTTTTTGGTACCCGGTCGTTAATTTGCGACCGGGTTTTTATATTTATTGGCAAAAGCAACTAATTTTACATGAGAATGTCTTATTTATATTCAGTTTATACCGAGAAATGCTATTATTTTTGTACATTTCGTTCCTTTTTTAACAATATTAATTAATGCAAAATTTGAAAAGTTTTTTTACCCTTCTACTGATATTACAATTTTCAGTTGCTTATAGCCAGGTTCCTATCAGGGTTGAGGTTTTTCCTGCTGGCGGATTACCGCAAACCCAACAAGACACGCTGAACGATTGGGTACTGAATAACTTGCATGGTGGCGGGGGTATAATTGATACAAATTCAATAATTTATACAGGAAATCCACAGGCTTTTGGACGGTTTTGGGGTGGAACAGATTTAAGCAGTTATTGCAATAGTGGTTATGAGGGTTGTATGGATGAAGGACTTATCATTTCGAACGGAAAAGTTGAGAATGCGGGTCTTTATGATCCAAGTGATGGTCATACATCTTATTCATTTGAAACGGTGCCTTCCAGCGGGGGAGATCCAGACTTGAAGAGTATGTACCTGGATTTGGGTAATAGTGATTTTATTCAACTGGGTGATGCTGCAGTTTTACAGTTTGATTATACTCCGTACGAAAATGTGATTAATTTGCGATATATTTATGCGTCGGAAGAATATCCGAATGAACTTGACAGAGATGATGTGGATTTGACAAGTGGGGGGCCACAGTATGATATATTCGGTGTATTTATAGAGCCCGCCGGAAGCCCGCCGCTTCCCAAGGTAAACAACAGGGCAATTCTTCCCTCACTTATTGCAACAGATCCGCCTGACAATTGGGTAACCCTTCAAACTGTTAGTGAAGGAGGTCCTGGTTCTTTTTATTTTACATCGAACGAAGATGTTATCCCTTGGAGGCCAATAGGAATTCAATACGATGCAATGACAAAACCGGATAATGGCCTGCTTATAAGAGCCGATGTTGTGGCATGTAGAAAGTACACTGTTAAAATTGCCATTGAAGACTTTATTTATCCCTTTCCTTATATGAATGAATCAGATTTTGGAATAAACTCCGCATTATTTTTAGGAAAGGGAAGTTTAAAAGGCGGAATAAACAAGCCAGGCTGGACTGTTGATTACGAATATACCAACCCAGCTTTTGAAGGTAACCTGGTAGAAGGTGGTTGTAACGATTTATTGGTGACTTTTACTTTGGAATCAGAGGTTTACATTTTGGATGATTACAAAATTCCATTTCAAATTCTTACATCAAATTACAGCAGCAATATCCTGATAACTTATGAGGATACCGGGCTCCCGCTAAATGATACCGTTGTATTTCCACATGGTGAAACTGTTAAAACGATTCGCCTTTCGGCGATAAATATAAATTCAGATGTTTCAATTGTAAAATTCAATTATTCCATAGATCCTTGCGACTATCCCAGGCCACCTTTTGGCAATACTGGGTATAGCGGTAATATTCAATTTGGAATACTTAATAATGAAGCTATTAGCTTTACCCAAAATCCAAAAATATATGAAGCCTATTGCAAGGAAACGATAGATTTAACGGTTACAGATGTTACAACTGGCGGAGTTGGAGATTTGATTTATATATGGCCCGACAATCCTTTTCCACCGGTTGAGGTTTACCAATATACGGTGAATGATGATCCTGATTTTGTTAATGTAACAGTCAAAGATTTATGTGGTAATGAGTCTTCAATGCAGGTTCAAATTAATAATAAGCCTGTTCAGCTTGATCAGTTGCCCCCGATTTCATTCTGCCAACCGGGACAAACTGCCAGCGTTGAAGCTGTTGTTAGTGTTCCCGCTTATCCAGGCTATACATATACTGTTGAATGGTCAAAAGTTTATGGTGCAAATACAACACCATTGGGAAGTGGAAACCCTTTCACAATAATATATGACGATGCTATTGGTGAGGACCAATGGACATGTATTTATAAAATTACCGATGTTTGTGGCGGACAGGCAGAAGGTAGTTTTGTTGTTGACCAAACTGGTAAACTGGATCTTGGGCCTGACAGAAATATCTGTAAAGGACAATCGCGCTTGCTGCAAACTTTTACACCTGCAAAAATATACGAATGGTATGTTTCCGGAAACCCTGGCAATGTGCTATCCAATACTAATTCGGTAACAGTTACCCCGGCATTTACTACAACTTATGTTTTAAGGATTATTGATGAATGTGACCTGGAACAATACGACACTATTCAAGTTATTGTTGATTTGTTTGAACCTCAAATCGCAATCACTCCTTCTTCAGCTGAGGTATGCCCTGGTGAGGATGTGACATTCTCCGCCAACGATGCAAATAACTGGCTCTGGACACCGGGAAATTATACTACACAAAACATTACTGTTTCTGAAACTTTGCCCGGAGTTTATACATATACTCTTACAGCATCTTCAGATTATTGCATCGACAAGCAGGTTTCTGCTTCATTTGAAGTTTTTCCACAACCTTCAGCGGTATTTGCTTTTGATCCGGATGGCGATGCCTGTACGGGAGAGGATATTCAATTTACGTATAGCGACGATCCTACCGGGAAACAATTCCAGTGGGATTTTGGCGATGGCGCTACCAGTACTTTAGCTAACCCCATTCACAGTTATTCAGTTGATGGAACTTATACAGTAAGTTTGAATGTTGATCAGTATATTTGTTCTGACGCCTCAACAATGAGTGTTGTGGTAAATCCATTACCAACCGCAAGTTTTAGCGCTGCCAACACCGAAGGCTGTCTCCCTGTAGAAGTTCAGTTCAGTAATTCATCACAGGACATAACTCCTTCATCCACTTATGAATGGACTTTTGGAGATGGTGGAACTTCTACTTTACAAAACCCAACTCATGAATATACGACAGCAGGAAATTATACGGTTAGCCTGACGGTTACCAATACTGCGCGCTGTTTTGCCAGCATTGTTCAGCCAAATTTGGTCCAGGTAAACCCAAATCCAACTGCTGATTTCGAAGCTGATCCATGGATTACCACGCTTGATACACCTGATATTGAATTTTTCAACCAAAGCACTTCAGATTCTACTCTTCAATACTTTGAATGGGATTTCGGTGATGGGACTACCAGCACCGATGAAAACCCGGTACATACCTATTTGGTTGCCGGTGAATATGAAATTTCATTCAGAATAGAAACCATCAATACCTGCTGGGATACAGTATTTGGAAAAGTTGCGGTGACGGAAGAAGTGAAATTATTTATCCCAAGTGCCTTTACACCAAACGGAGATGGCATGAATGATGTTTTTGAAATAAAAGGGACACCAATCAGCAATTTCAACCTATATATATATGACAGGTGGGGCGGGCAAATTTGGAGTACCCACAATTTTGAAACTCAATGGGATGGAAGCACTGAATCGGGCGAGCAAGCACCTGCCGGAACCTATGTTTACCAGATCTCAGGAACTGATTACCTGAAGCGGGATGTTAGCTTTAAAGGAACTGTTACTTTAGTTAGGTAAAGGAAATATTAATCCTTTTTGAATTCTTTTGGTTTTTTAATAACGAAGGCCCGGCTGATATTAAAGCCAATATGAATATCTCCATTTGTCCATTTTCCTTCTGTACGCGGAATGAACTGTTCTTCAATAATACCAAGAGAGTTGGTTAAATATAACTGGAAAACATGGCCACCGGTTTCGATGTCAAAACCGATTGATAAGGAATTGGTTGTCAC
>DATCTB010000480.1:0-3408 GCA_036568185.1 Bacteroidales bacterium
AAATAAAGACGATGAAAGTATTTTCAAAATTCTTCTTACAGCTTCTGAAAAACTTGTTGCTGCCGGTGCTGATTGCTTTGCCGTTGGCGCAAACACGTTGCATTCTTTTGCTGATAGATTGGAAAAAGCAATTCCAATTCCGTTTATTCATATTGCTTTTGCTACCGCGAAAAAAATAAAGGAAAAAGGATTTTCAACAGTAGGTCTGCTTGGAACTAAAGCTACTATGGAAATGTCTTTTTACAAAGATAAACTGAATGTATCGGGCATAAAATGCCTTGTACCTGGAGAATCTGACCGAAATTTTATTCAGCAAGTCATTTCAAAAGAGTTGATTTATAATCAGTTTAAAAATGAAAGCAGAAACAGATTTATTCAAATAATCGATGATTTACACAAGCAGGGGGCCGAAGGAGTTGTGCTGGGTTGTACGGAAATCCCTCTGCTCGTAAGGCCTGAAAATACAAAAGTTCCCTTGTTTGATACTTTGCAAATTCATGCTGAAGCGCTGGTTGATTTTGCACTCAGCATTCAAAAATCGTAAATTAACTTCATCTTAAAACTTGTCAACCTTCACCGAAATGATGATATTTGCTGACTAGAAAAACGGCCGAATGTATTTGCAAAAACTGAAACTGGGAAATTTTAAAAACTACGAGCAGGCTGAACTGGTTTTCAGTGAGAAGATAAATTGCTTTGTGGGCAACAATGCAGCAGGGAAGACGAACATTCTGGATGCCATTTATTACCTTTCTTTTTGTAAAAGCTATTTTAATTCAATGGACCAGCAGAATATACTGCACGATGCTGAGTTTTTCAGTATCCACGGGGCTTACCGCAACCAGGAAAACGTTGAAGATACCATCAGTTGCTTGCAAAAACGGAATGCAAAAAAGGTTTTTAAATTAAATAAAAAGGAATACGAAAGGCTTGCTGACCACATCGGGCGCGTCCCGCTTGTAATGATTTCGCCTTATGACCGCGACCTGATTAATGAAGGCAGCGAAGTACGCCGAAAATATATTGATGGGGTTATTTCGCAGTTCGACCATTTTTACCTGAATGTATTGATTGACTACAACAAAGCCCTTGCCCAGCGCAATGCCTTGCTGAAACATTTTGCTGAACAACGCTCTTTCGATATTGTTTCCCTTCAGATTTGGGATGAGAAATTGGTGAAATTTGGCATTGATTTATTTGAAAAAAGAAAAATATTCCTGGGCGAGTTCAATCCTTTGTTTGAAAAATATTACCAGTATTTATCCGGTGGAAAAGAACATGTGGAGATAGTTTATGAATCTCAACTGAGTGAGATGCCTTTTAGGGAATTGCTGGAAGAGTCAGTTGAAAAGGATAGGATGATACGATATACATCGGTTGGAATCCACAAAGACGACCTGGTTTTCTTGGTAGATGGCTACCCGGTGAAAAAATTTGGCTCACAAGGGCAGCAGAAGTCATTTGTGGTTGCTATCAAGCTGGCGCAGTTTGAATTCACCAGGATAAAGAAAGGTTTCAAACCTATTTTATTATTTGACGATATTTTTGATAAACTGGACGATGAACGTGTGCAGCAGATTGTTAAATTGGTGAGCGAGAACAACTTCGGGCAGGTTTTTATTACTGATACGCAGCGAAGAAGAATAGAAAATATTTTTGAAAGCATCCAAATTGAACATAAAATATTTAGTGTGAGAACCGGTCAGGTAAGTGAAAATCATTTTGAATAATAAAATAATGACCAACCACGACCACAGTTTAAAAGAAGTAATTGAAGAACTCTTAAAAGTTTACCGCCTCGATAGTAAACTGGAAGAAGTGAACCTGGTTAATTCGTGGGAAAAAGTTGTTGGCAAAATGATTGCAAACCACACGGAGAATATCAAAGTAGTCAACCGGGTGCTTTATGTTAAAGTTGATTCTTCAGCCTTGCGCCATGAGCTGCACATGGAACGCTCTAAAATCCTGAAAAAACTAAACAAAAAAGTAGGCAAGAAGGTGATTGATGAGATAATTTTGAGATAATTTTTAGCCACGAATGCCGATAGCTATCGGCACGAATTAAACATTAGCGAATCCGTGGCATTTTTTTTGCCGCTAATGCGCGAATTAAATATTCGTGCATCAGTGGCATTCTTCGTTTATTTTACATTAAACGAAAGCAGCTTTTTTCCTTCAATAAATGCTTCAAAATGGTCGCCGATGTTGGTTGGGCCTACACCTTCAGGAGTTCCGGTGAAAATATAGTCCCCAGTCCGCAGGGTGACAAATTGTGAAACGTAGGCAATAATTTTATCAAAACTAAAAATCATATCACGGCTAGTACCATTTTGTTTGGTTTCGCCGTTTATTTTCAATTCAAAATGAATATTGCCTAAATCTTTAAATTCAGAAATAGGAAGGAATTTCCCCATCGGCGCTGATTGGTCGAAAGCCTTGGCAATTTCCCAAGGCAAACCTTTTTTCTTGCATTCTGCCTGGATATCCCTGGCTGTAAAGTCAATGCCAATGCCAATTTCATCATAATAAATATTGGCAAATTTCTCTTCAATATGCCGGCCGTTTTTGCAGATTTTCAAAACCAATTCAGTTTCAAAATGCAAATCAGAAGTAAATTTAGGATAGAAAAACGGATTGTTTTTCAGCAACAAAGCCGTGTCGGGTTTCATGAAAAATACCGGCTTTTCAGGAACCGGGTTGTTAAGCTCTTTGGCATGCTCAACATAATTTCTTCCAATACAAATGATTTTCATGCGAATATAATTTTCAAATTAACTAACCTGGTTAAAATTGCTCGACATCCGCAGCTTGATGGCTGTCAATATTTTCTTGGTGTAAAGCGGAAAATCTGAATTCATAATCCAACTGTAATAAGAAGGTTCTTTTTCAAATACTTCTTCAACCAGTTTACCTTTGTGTTTCCCAAAATTAATCACTTCTTTCCCTTCTTCATTATATATGAACTGCCCCATTAAATCGACATTCTGGTGGTGTGAAGAAAATTTTGCCAGGGCTTCAGTATCATTAATAACCGGAAACGATGTTTCGCCTTCCCTGTCAATAAATTCCTGGCCTTCGTACTTGTCTAGCTGGGCTTTCAGCACCTCGTAGGTTGCCATGGTATCTGCTTCGGCAGAATGTGCGTTTTCCAAAGGTTTGTCCAGGTAAAACCTACAAGCTGCTTCGAGCGTGCGTTGTTCCATTTTCATGAAAATATTCTGCACATCAATTACCCGGCGGTTTTTCATTTCAAAATCAAGGTCAGCGCGCAAAAATTCTTCCACCAACATGGGCAGGTCGAATTTGATAACATTATATCCGGCCAAATCACAATTTTTCAAAAAGGCATCAATTTCACGGCAAACTTGCTTGAAAGTCGGTTTGCCGGCTACCATTTCGTTAGTATAT
>DATCTB010000481.1:0-2656 GCA_036568185.1 Bacteroidales bacterium
CTTTCCTGCTGAATTTTTTCGTTCAATTCACGAATGTTTGTCTCCAACATATTTTTTCGTTTTTAAATTGCGGAGCAAAGATAGGAAGACACAAAAAAGTTGAGCGTTAATTTTTGTTAAGAGTAGGGTTTGAAAAAAGGGAAGTTTTTCTGCTTCAGTTTAATAATATTTCTATAAATTAGTGGTTTCCAAAACCAAATGCCTTATGAAAGGAGTTCTATTTTCAACACTAATTTTCCTTTTAGCTTTCAATGTTCAGTCTCAAGACATTATTGAAAAACTTTATGATTATTCAGAACAAGAGTATGTTAGGGATATTGTAAAATGCGATGATGGAGGATATTTTATACTGGGGGCTTCGTATATGGGTAACTGGAGAGCAATTTTTTTAAAAATTGACAACAATGGAGATGTACTTTTTTATAAAATGTTGACTCAATTTTACCCCAGTAAAATGATAAAAAATAATAATGGTTATTACGCAGTCGGTTATATAGCAAATCCTTCAAATGGTTTCCCAATAGGACAGCTTGTTTGTTTAAATGAGTCTGGAAATGTATTGTGGACAAAAGAATATCCATATACTTACTATTCTTATTTAACTGACATTGTCAGGCTTGATTCTGGAGATTTACTTATTATTAAAGAATTATCGCTTACAGAGCAAGATTACGAATTAATGAGGTCAGATTCTTTGGGCAATAATAAATGGATTAAAGACACTTATGGCAATAACGATATTATTATTAACACAAATAATGAAATTGTTCTGACTGGAAATGAATTTCAAGACTTGCCGGAACCACAATTTGATGATACTAATTGGCCAACTTTGGAAAAATTTGATTTTGAAGGAACAAAAATACTGAAAGCAGATTATCCATATATGAATTGGGGCAGCAGTATATCATCTGGATACGATGGCAATAATTATTATATGGCTACGGACAATCATGATTATGAATTATGCAAATTAGATAATAATGGAGATACAATTTGGACAAGAAATTATGATAATAATTATTCAATTCATTCTTTTTGCAATGTTGATGGAGATTTGATGTTAGCAACAGGGTCTTTTGGTTCAAAGTTATTCATTTTAAGTTTCTCTACTAATGGGGACTCTTTAAATTTGTTTGTAAAAGATAATTATCAAAAACAGAGTGGTACAAAGCTTTTTATTGATAATGATAGTGTGGTGTTAATAGGTAACGTTGGATATGATAATTCTTCAAAGGTGGATATGTGTTTCTTAAAAATGCCTCTTAATTATTTAATTACAGGAATAAAAGAGAAAACAAGCAATGACAATTTTTCTTTATCATTGTTTCCCAATCCGTTCAGCACCCAGTTTACTTTAGAAAACCTACCTGAAAACAAACAAATGGAATTGGTGCTTATGAATACTTTTGGGCAAATTGCTTATAGAAAAGCTTTGTTAGGAGGACAGCCTCAGCAACGTATTACCTTCAATCAGGCATTGGCAAGTGGGCTTTATATTTTGAAAATATATTCTGATAAGAAATTATTATTTACGCAAAAAGTAGTTAAGCAATAAACTGGCTGTAGCCGCGAAGCTCCAGCTTCGAGGCAATGAACAAAATTCAGACATCAGGAATCTTTCAAAAAAAATCGTAGTTTTGGTTTATGAAAACGCTTCAGGAAATAGAAATAACTTTGGGAAAACATAAACAACAATTGTTTTCAGAGTATCCTATTAAATCGTTGGCAATATTTGGATCATATGCCAGAAAAGAACAAAACGAAGACAGCGACCTCGACATTATGGTTGAATTTAATGACAAAATAGGTGTGCGTTTTATAGACCTGGCCGAAGAACTTGAAAAACTGATTGGATTTAAAGTCGATTTGGTTTCAAGAAAAGGAATTAAAGACAAGTATTACCAAAAAATTCAACCTGACTTAACTTATGTCTAACCGTGACCAAATATTACTTCTTGAGGACATGCTTGAATCAGCATTGAAAATTAAGCGGTACACGGCAAAATTGGACTATGATTCATTTTTGGCTGATGAAAAAACAATTGACGCTGTTGTCAGAAATTTTGAAATTATTGGTGAAGCCGCTAACAGAATAGATTCCCATTTTTAGAATTAGTAATTCAGAAATTGAATGGAACAGAATCCGAGGTTTCAGAAACAGAATTGTTCATGACTATTTTGGAATCGACTATGAAATTGTTTGGACAATAATCGAAAATGACCTGGAGAATCTTATTGAACAACTTCAGACCATAATGTCAAATTCTTAGATAAAAAACAAAACTTATTTATTGCGCCAGGAAAGTTAGTTCACTCAATCCTCCTCCCAAACGGAGCCAGCGCGATACCTGCCAGTTTGAAATGCTGGTTTGCCCAGGGAATGCCGATAATGGTGATGAAAAGCAAGACGCCGAAAAACACATGGGTGAGCGCAATCCAAAGCCCGAAAAAGATAATCCAGATAATATTGAAAATGGTGGTAAAGCAACCCGAAGGGACTTCAGATTGAACCACCTTGCTGCCGAATGGCCACAGTGCCAGCATTGCCAATTTCAAAGTTTGCAGGGCAAACGGAATCCCAATTATTGTAACTGCCAATACAAGGCTGGAAACCAAATATTCAAGAAAAATGGCGAAGCCGCCAAACACGAGC
>DATCTB010000482.1:0-2432 GCA_036568185.1 Bacteroidales bacterium
AGGTAAGCCTGCCTTCTTTCGGCAGAATTGGGCTGGTGTTTGTCGATACAGTCCACTTTCAAGCCATGAAACATATAAAGCATCCCCATCCACTCCGAGTCACGCTTGGCCAGGTAGTCGTTCACTGTAACCAAATGCACGCCTTTTCCCGGTAGGGCATTCAAATACATGGGCAAAGTAGCCACCAGGGTTTTTCCTTCACCGGTTGCCATTTCTGCAATTTTTCCCTGGTGAAGCACCGTTCCGCCTATCAACTGCACATCATAATGTACCATATCCCAGGTAATCATATTGCCACCGGCCATCCATTTATTGTCGTAATATGCCTTGTCACCCTTGATGTTGACATTGTCCATTTTGGAGGCAAGGTCACGGTCGAAATCATTGGCAGTTACCTCAACAACTTCATTTTCAGTGAAGCGTTTGGCCGTCTCTTTCATCACCGAAAAGGCCTCCGGCAATATTTCATTCAGGACATCCTGGGTTTTGTCATAAGCCTGTTTTTCAAGCTTATCTATCTTTTCGTAAATTGCTTCCTTTTCATGAATATCCATGTCCTGGTTACTGTCTATCTGGGCTTTCAGACTTGCAATTTCATTTTCATACTCTGCAATTCCATCAGCAATTTTTTGTTTGAATTCAAGCGTTTTTGCCCTCAATTCATCATTAGTCAAACTGCTGATTCTATCATAAACATCCTTGATTTGCTTGATGTAAGGGTTAATCTCTTTTAAATCCCTGGCAGATTTGTCGCCAAGCAATTTTTTGAAAATATTTAACATATAAATTGTACTGTTTCTGTTCGAATATCAATAATTGTTCCAATGGCCGGAAACTGACATTTCCTAACGGGCTGCAAAGTTAAACGAATTCGCTTGTTATTTTCTACCTTCGTTGGAATGTGCTTTTTCATATTTCAGCACCAATTTGTTCATGTACAAATCCAGCATTTCATCGGGCATTGGCGCAGTGGCCATGGCTATTGTACCATCGGGGTTGATTAGCGCATAGGTTGGATAGGTACGTATATTATATTTTTCAAGAAGTAAAATATCGTTGTCCAATGTTAGAAACGGCCAATCGAAAGCTCTTTCGCTGGCATACTGGACAACCTTTTTAAAATCTGGGCCGTAAACTATTGTCAGCACCTGCCACTTGCCTTTTACTGGCTCTATTATTTCATTTATCGTTTGAAATTGGGAAAGGCATATTTGGCAGTCAGATTTCACAAAGTTCAACAGTATAAATTTCCCTTCAAATTGCTTTAAACTTATTTGCTCCCCCGCCTGGTTTTTCAATGAAAAAATTGGAGCCGGTGTTCCATAATTGAGGTGTTGCAACTTTTTTATGTAATTCAAAGAAATTTTCCTGATTTCGGGGTAGCCGCTGTTTTTTCCCAAATCATTAAAAATATCAATCACTTTTTTTTGTGAAATATCAGGGTTATTGTACCTGCGGGCTAAAATCTGCGTTGCCGCCAGTTCCCTGATTGCATTATTTTTCGCAAGCAAAGTGTCTTGCTTTAGAAGTTTGTCAAAAGTGGTAAAATTGCTAGAATGGTTGATAGCTTCGTTTACCGCGTTGTAATCGAAAAAAGAATTGTTTCCGAGATAAGCTTTGAAGAATTCGGCAAAGAAATCAGTGTATTGGATATTGTTGTAAAGAATTTTTTTATTGATAAAATAATTTGAAATAATCTCTTCGGAAGGCATTTTCGCACTTACCCATTCCAGCGAAGCTAAAGTATACTCAACATAATCAGAGAAATAGCTGTCGCTCATGCCGGCAGATTGTGCAAGGGAAGCATCGCCGAAGTCAGTAATCAGCTTGCGGTCGCGCCCTTTATAAATTCTATTTGCATTTTCATACACAAAACGGTTATAGTTTTCATTAAAACGCCCGATGGCATCGTTTAGGCCGCCATCTTTGGCTGTCATTTCAAATTGCAAAGGTATTTCATCAAAAATGGAACCCGGTTCAGAAGTATCCTGCAGCACATTAAAAACGTAAGTTGAAGCTGGCTTAAGGTAGAATTCCCCTTTTTTTAAACCAACTGCCAGGAAAGCAAAGTCAGTGATTTGAACATTGAATTCAAGTGAAAAAACTCCCCAGGCATCTGTCCTGGTTGAAGCGATGGTTTTCTCCAGGTGCGAAAACTGGTCGTCGTAAACTATCACCCGCACCAATTCGTTGGGGGCATAGGCAGCTTTTCCGGTTAAGATAACTTGTTGCGAAATCGCCAAATGGCTTGAGAAAAACAATAAAACTAAAAGAAACTGTTTCATTAATTAAAATCTAAAATAGTGCTACCGAACAATCACAGCTTTGGGCACCAACTTGCTAATATCGCCGCCATGCCTGATAACTTCCCTAACAATGGAGGAAGTAATTGGTGTGAACTGTGCATCTGTCAGAAGAAAAACGGTTTCGAT
>DATCTB010000483.1:0-2219 GCA_036568185.1 Bacteroidales bacterium
AAGGCAATTGATATTGGCATATTTTTCAAGTTCTTCTTTTGTATTTGAAAAAAAAGGTTTCACCTTACTATAAGCAGCAACAAACAGCAACAAACGGCAATCAACTTTTTCAACCAAATTCATTATTTTTTCAACTGCATCATTCTCTGATAAATCAATTGTCAGGCGCATGGTTTGAATTGAAAATTGTTTTTCAAGTTTATTACCAAGGGCTTTCATTTTTTCCTGCTGGTTATCAACCATCAGCAGGTTCATATTCCTTTTTGCCAGTTCAGTCGAATAGGCTTCGCCCAAGCCTTCGGCTGACCCAACTACGAGCGCCCAACTGCCATATTTCTTTTTAAGTTTTTGCATTTTCAAATAATTTCTTTCCCGGTAGGTTTGCTTTAAATTCCTATTTTTACGCCTTCAAAATCGCGAGGTACAAGTTTAGTAATTAATCGAAAGCATGAGGCAGCTTCTGTTCATTTTCCTTAAAATTTCAAAGTTTTTTAGAAAAATTACCTTGTTTTTTTCTGGAAAAACAGAAGATGATATTCACGATCAGCGAGTGATTTCAGGAAAATCGTGGGATGAATTTTGTGAGCAACTAAAATTAGCCGGAACTGTTTTGAAATCTCCCGGAACACCCCAGGACGCTTTTTCCCAAGCTGAAGGCTTGCGTTATTTAACACGCCTCACCCGCGCCGGGCTTGAAGCTTTTGTAGAGTATGCCGACCCTGCTTTTCCGGTTTTGCGAAGAATGGTGCATGAAACTGTGAAAATGGGCGCCGACAACCCCGACAATTATTATTTCAACGCGCAAATTGATGGCAGCCAGTTTGAATACAAAATTTCCGGTAACCGGAATACAGTGCATTATATCGGATTTTTTACCCAAAATGGAAATTACGGAACCACCGGTGGGCTGGCGCCTTGCGGGCAGTTGGAAGGAAATGAATTGGTTTTGGAAAAAGACGGCAGTTTTGAAATTATTTTAAGCAAAACAAAAAAAGGAAAAAACTGGCTGAAAATTGAAGATGAAACCGGGCTGGTGATGATTAGGCAAACATTTACCAATCGTTTTGAAGAAGTAGCTGCCGAGCTGAAAATCGAAAACCTGAATGGGCAAAAGGCTCCCGCACCTGTTACTCCAAAAATGATTGACCAAGGCTTGAAAATGGCATCCATGTTTGTTGCAGGTGCGCCATTGCTGTTTGCCCGCTGGGCAAAAGGGTTTCAAAAGCACCCCAACCAGTTGCCTCAATTTAACCCAAAAATTTCCAATGCTGCCGGGGGCGACAAAAACATCATTTATTACCATAGCTATTGGAAGCTTGGGGAAGATGAAGCGCTTGTTATTACTGTCAATCCGCCCAAATGCGATAGCTGGAATTTTCAGTTGAATAATTATTGGATGGAGTCGCTGGACTATCGTTATTTCAGTATTTGCGTGAGCAAAGGAAATGCGGTTTATGAAAAAGATGGAAGCATCAAAGTGGTAGTGGCGCATCAAAATCCAAGAACAGGAAACTGGATAGATACCTGCCAACATACAGAAGGGACCATGTGCTGGCGTTGGTACCGTTTGCCGGAAGGCGAAAAACCGGTTCAGCCGAATTGTAAAGTCGTAAAAATTGAAAAATTGTGAACCCAAATAACAAAATAAAAGCCAAACATTTCGATAAGCAGCCTGCCTGGTTTAATGCCATCAACGCAGCCTGGAGAGGGACTTACCCGCTTGGTACAAAAATAAAACTGGAAAAAGACAGCCTGATAAAATCTGCCAAAAAAGTAAGTGGCTTGAACGACTTGGGCTCCATGTTTTGGGATGAACCACTTGACAGGATGTTGAAATCTTTAAATGAAGAAGCAAGGCTCTCCCCCATCGGGCGGTTTATTACCAAACAAAGGCTGGTTAACGTGCTGGCGGTAAGGCTGAGGGCTGAAGACTTATTTAAAAAACACCCTGAAATTCTTGAACAGGAACTCTACCCGGTGATGCTGGTTATCGGTTTGCAACGAACCGGGACAACAAAACTCCAGCGCTTGTTAGCCTCCGACCCGGATAACAGGGCATTGTTGAGCTGGGAAGCTTTGAACCCAGCGCCGATAAACGGTGACATGAAAGATGGAAAGGAGCGGATAAAATTTGCGAAAATGAGCGAGAACGCGCTCAAAATCATGTCGCCGGGCTTTTTCGCTATTCATCCCGTTGAGCACCTGGCGCCTGAGGAAGA
>DATCTB010000484.1:0-2377 GCA_036568185.1 Bacteroidales bacterium
GCTTGCAAAGCGGCTAAAACATTGGCCAATCCCCAGCCACGTGTGGTGTGAAAATGAACAATATGCTTGTGTGGATTGTCGATTTTGTCCATCAACATGGAATAATATTTATAAACCCTGTCGGGTGAAGCTGAGCCATCGTGGTCGGCATGTTCAACGTCGCTGGCGCCTATGTCGAGCCATCTTTGAGCAAACTCAATGGCATCCTTCATTTCGGTCGGGCCTTCAATCGGGCAACCCCAGATGGTGCTCACCGTTCCATTCACCTTCAGCCCGGCATCTTTGGCTTTTGGAATCCATTCTTCACACATTTTCCAATAATCTTTCAGGGATAATCCCGAATTTTTTTTGTGGTGCGATTCACTGGTCGAAACCATCAGCAAAATCCTATCGGGGCCATAGCCATCCAATTTAGCCTGGATAGCACGTTCAACAGCCTTTTCACGGATAGTTACTGCAGTCAGGCTAACGTCAGAAAGCTTGTCTTTTATTCTTTTGCTAGTCCTTATTTTTTTAAATAAATTATCGGCATCTTTAAACTGGGGCATACCTTTGGGGTTGCCAAAATTGGTAATTTCCAAATGTTTAAAACCACATAAAACCAATTCTTCAGCCAACCATAATTTTGCTTCGGTTGGGATAAACTTTTCTTCGTGCTGAAAACCATCACGGACCGTAATGTCGCCAATCACAACTTTTTTAGGATAATTCATATTTCTTAAAATTCTTATTTCAAATATTGTTTTTCAGGCATCTAATTTAGCAAAAATAAGTGATTACCAATTCACCTGACACTACTTTTCAGGCAAAAAGATATTTATCTGCATAAAAATAATTATTCGAATGTATAATGTGAGATGAACGCTTTTTTTATTGCTCATTTTTGCATAAACTTGCAAGTTAATCAGCAACTGGGGAAAGTGTTTTCAAAATATTTTTTTATTTAATTCTTACAGCATTGTTTAAACTCAAAACCAAGATTGACCCTACTTCGGAAGAATTCAAAAACAACAAAAAGGAGTTTTTGAAACTGATGAATCAATTTAAAGAAAGATTAGCCCATTCTACTTCGGGAGGTTCTGTTGAATCAGTGAAAAAACATAAAGAAAGGGGGAAACTGCTCGCCCGCGAAAGGATTAATTTGCTGGTTGATTTGAATACACCTTTTCTGGAACTATCGCCCCTGGCTGCTTATGACCTGTATAACAATGGATTCCCGTCGGCTGGAATTGTTACCGGAATTGGCGTTATTCACGGAAGGGAAACTGTGATTATTGCAAACGACGCCACAGTAAAAGGCGGAACCTACATGCAGTACACGATCAAAAAACATTTGCGGGCGCAGGAAATCGCAATGCAAAATCACCTTCCTTGCGTGTATATGGTTGACTCGGGCGGCGCTTTCCTGCCGGAACAGGACACTGTTTTCCCCGACCGCGACCATTTTGGCCGGTTCTTCTTCAACCAGGCAAAAATGTCGGCAGATGGTATTCCCCAGATTGCCATCGTGATGGGCTCATGCACGGCAGGCGGAGCCTACGTTCCGGCAATGAGTGATGAAACAATAATTGTAAAAGAACAAGGCACTATTTTTCTCGGCGGGCCACCACTGGTGAAAGCGGCTACCGGCGAAGAAGTTACGGCTGAAGAATTGGGCGGAGCCGAAGTTCACACATCTATTTCGGGCGTTGCAGACCATTTTGCGGAAAACGATATTCATGCCATCCAGATTTGCCGGAATATTTTTGAAAACCTGGAGAACCGGGTAAAACAAACACTTGATACTGTTGCAATAGAGGAACCAGCTTATGACCCGCAGGAATTATACGGAATTGCGCCGGTTGATTTGCGTAAAATGGTTGACCCTCGCGAGGTGATTATGCGCATGGTTGACGGAAGCCGTTTCCAGGAATTTAAAACCAAATATGCTCCAACAGTTGTAACCGGATTTGCCTATATCATGGGTTTCCCGGTAGGCATTATTGCCAATTATGGCGTACTGTTTTCCGAGTCGGCATTGAAGGTTACGCACTTTATCGAACTGTGTACTTCGAGGAAAATACCATTGGTTTTTTTACAAAATATTACCGGTTTTATTGTTGGAAAAGAATTTGAACGCAAAGGGATTGCCAAAGATGGAGCCAAGATGGTGCATGCTGTTTCGAATGCAAATGTGCCAAAATTTACCGTAATTTTTGGAGGCTCATTTGGCGCAGGAAACTACGGCATGGCTGGCAGGGCTTACGATCCACGCTTGTTGATGATGTGGCCAAACGCCAAGATTTCGGTGATGGGCGGCGAACAGGCTGCAACAGTGTTAACTACCGTGAAAATTGAACAGTACCTCAGCAAAGGTAAGAAGCCACCTGAAGATGAA
>DATCTB010000485.1:0-5156 GCA_036568185.1 Bacteroidales bacterium
TACTGAAAAAGTTTTCACTTTTCCGCACCATTTATTTCTATTTGAATTCCTGTTGAGTGTGTATTGTTTTGAAAAACAGAATTTTCGTTGTTTATAAAAATGTTTTTTCCAGGAGTTGCAATCTTATTGTTTTTGAAAATAAAACCTCCTGTATTATTTTGAATTGTAAATGCTTCGCCCACCAAATCATTTTTTTGTAAAATATAATTTGCGTCCGTATTTTGAATATCTATCTTAAAATTACTCTTCTGGCCATTGGGCTTATTTCCTTCCACCAGCCAATCACCAAACTGATTATAATTTGGCTGAAGCATGATTAAGTTGCTGTAAGTATTGTTTTTAAAGGTGAATTTCCCACGGTTTATGCAGGCAGCTGTATCTTTTGATTTTCTTGGAAAATAGAGTTTTGCATTGCCATAAAATGAACATCCTTCTATGGTAACAGGGTTTATCTTAGCTTGTGGATTCACTTTTTTTGTGCTGTTTATCATATAAGTGTATGCTTCGGGGACATTTAGCAAATGCACTTTACAATTGATTAAGTGGTAGATATTGGAACTGTCAATTGGCACTTGAACCTTAAAAATAGTTGTCGATTCATTGTTGGAAAAACTGAGTTCACTATCCCTGATTATTACGTTCAAGCGGCCAGCAGCACCACTCTGGCGCTCTTTCCAGATATGGCTGGCATCGGCCGAATTGTGCATTTTGCAATTCTTAAATTCAAAAAAACCATAATTTCCCTGAGCACCCCATATTTCGCTGTTTTCAACCGAAATCTGAAAAGAAGAATGGCTGTCGAACCCATTCGCTTCTTCAATCACAGCTTTCAAACTGGAGTTTTTTACGACCACATTAAAAGAAGGTTCTTTGGTGAACGCAATTCCGTGTGTCATTGGGCGGGCATAAATACTGTCGTAAACTACATTTACATTTAATGAAGGTACTATTCCGTAAACCCCCAAAATGTTCGAGTTGCCTTCTTTTGGTGCTTCGATATAAATATTCTTAATCAGCGAATTGTAGAGAGCAGCAGCCGAAATAGCCGTGTAGCCGTTTGGCACAAAATTGCAGCCATCAACCTGTACATCGAAAAGGTTTCTCAAAAAAAGTTCATACAACTTAATTGTACCACCAACATCGGCCATAGAAAAGTTAAGGTTTTGAATTTTTATGGGAACGACATCATAAAACTCAAGTCTTTTTATTTGTTCTGCATCAAAATGATAGGGTATTTTGTCGGCAATCTGGATAGTAAAAGCATCCACCACTTTCACAACTTTGCTCATCAAACCTTTGTAATGGTGGTGCACCGCCTTGGTTCCAATACTTTCAAGGCCATAAAGTTCGTTACTATATAAAATAAGTCCCATTCCGGCTTCAATGCCAAGGGTGTTGTCCAGCATCATCAAATCACTTCCGGCTTCTAAATCCTTATTCAGGGCTTTTCTGTTTTTACTCACTCCCGAAAAACTTAGTATTGAATTACTTGCTTCTGTAACATCCTTGTAATTCCTGATTAAAGTGCTCCCATTTCCATCCAGCACAAATGGTTTATTCACTTTTCTATCAATTTCGTTGCTGAGGTAGTATTTTTTATTTTTTCCGAATTTCAGATAGTCGAATTGAAAACGATCAGTCAGATTAAAAAAGTTATTCATCGCCTCAAAATCATCAGCCACGCCATCTCCAACAGTTCCCATCCAATCGCAAAACAAAGTGTCAGTTTCAAAACTGCCGCTGAATTGTGAATTTGGTGTAAATATCTGAAAGTTGCCAGCCTTGATAAACGTGTCGTACCCATTCATGATGCCAATAATATCAACAACTCCACCCTTCTCAAAAACCAGTGTTTTTCCTAGTGGAATCATTAGTTTTCCCTGAATTTTATAAGCAGCTTTTCCTTTTGGAATAAAAATTTTATCTCCCGCCTTAAATGCTTCCCTGAAAGCATCTGTGTTATCATCACTCTCCGGGTTAGCCCCAAAATCAGTGATCGAAACCAGCGAATCGCCTGGTAAAGAAGAATTATTTTTTGAAAAAACAGGAACAGAATTATCTGCTGCCGCGAAAAAGAAAAGGCTGAAAATGATTAGAAATATCCGCATTAAGTTAAATTAATAGAATTTGGCGTAAAATTAAGGGTAATAATGAAACAAATACTTTCGCAACAAAATGAAAATAGCCTTACCATAAATTAGCAAGGCTATTTCTGTTCTGTTTATGCAAAAAATCTAAAGAGGTTTATGAATTATATTTTTTCAATTCCACCATTGATTAATTCATATACTTTCTTTCCGCCATAAGCTGCACCAATGCTTAAAAGAAATATTAATCCACCACTAACTGGTGCGCCTCCGCCTGGCACTTGATTATCGCTGCTTCCGTGATCATCAGGAGGGGGTGGGGGCGACCCTTGTGCATATAGTTGAAAACTACCAAACAGTATACAACTTAAAAAGAGCGTTATAAATATTATTTTTTTCATTTTCTTTACTTTTAGCATTAATTAATAACTGGAAATAACGATTTTGGTAGTTGAGTTTTGTACTCTCACCAAAAAAATTCCTGTTGGCAAATTCAAAGGAATTGATGCATTATTACCTTCAATTTCTCTCGATACTAATTTACGGCCTTGCAAATCAAATATTTCCAATTTCTGGATATCATTTTTAGATTGAATAAATAGTTGTCCGGCATTTTGCCAAACTTTAGGTTCTTCGGTAACTATAGACGTTGATTCATCAATACCTACAACTCCAAAATGCAAAACAAAACGGTCAGCTATTTCACCGGTTTCGGCATTAAACTCATAGCTGCTTTCAGTCAATTTATGCCAACTTCCCAAGAGTTTGTCTTCCAGTAAAACACTATTGTTTGCAAGATATTCGCTTACAGATTCAATTGATAAATAGTACGAACTGGTTGATGGTATCAACATACCCAATGCGATGTTTGTTTCAGCATTTACTGATGGCAAGCTATTTACAGACAACCTGACATCATCAAGAGATTGACTAAATAACTGTGGAATTTCGATATTAAAGCTATAAATTTTTAAGGCATCCTCCCTGTCCCGATAAAAACTACTTCCGTTTCTAATACGTATTATTGCTTCGTCAAAATAAGACGCTGAAGAAAGACGAAGTGTTATTTGTTCATCTGTGCTTTCACTTTTTAAATAACTATCCCCATTATGGGTTTGTACAGTATTTGTAAATGTGAAAATCTGATTGTGAGCCGCTAAATCAGCAATTACAAAAAAGCCCTGGTTGGCTGCTATATTTGCGTTTGCACTGCTCCCGTCAATTGGAACATAACCCTCGCCACCAGCTTTATTTGGATCGTAGATATAGGCAAACTCGTCCAGAAATTGAGTACGGTTAACCAGATTCCAGTCAATAGCTGAAGAGTAAGGGTTGCCAATAAGGTTCCAACCCGAGACGTAAATCCAATCTCTTAAAACACCTGTGTTTTTCAAAGTAAAATTAACACTTCCATAGTTAAGTGTTCCTGAAAAAGTTTTTTCGGGGTTTATTTCATTATATGCCACCAAATATCCTTTTCCAGCGGCAAAATTATCTCCACCGTTTATTTCAGTAAATGTAGGTGAAGTTGTATTGTTTTTATAGTTTACCCATGTGCCGGGTGAAGGTTCATTCCATGCATAGAAATCATCTTCCGTACCTGGCTCAAAGTCACTTGTGGAAATAGCCATTCCATTCATTGGTGAACTTAGCATATGCCAGGCTTCAGCAATTCCTGGCATATAGCGTTCGGAAATAATCGTACCGCTATTACTCAAAGTGCCGTTAATGATGAGAGAACCAGTGCCCATGGCATTACCCAGTATTGTCAGGTTAGCTCCTGAACCAATATAAAGGCTATTGCTGACAGTAACTTTTGCGTCATGAACTATACTTACACCCCCCATGTTAGTAATAACAAGGTTATTGAAATCTGAAATTTGTGATCCGGAAATTTCACTTGCTGCAGTACCTGACATAGTTATGGTTTCAGCACCTTTTGTATAGGTTCCGTTATTGATAAAACCACCGTTGACGATTTCAATTGTAGTTGCTCCCGTATTGACAATGCTGCCACCGGATTGTATTTCTATTCCTTGTGTTAAACAAACTACCGGTGCCAGTAGCAAAAGCAAAAGTATACAACAAGGTACTTTTTTTATGTAGCTTTTCATAATAGATTATTTAACATATTCCGTGCGGCTTCCGAGAGTATTTATTTCATAATGAAAATCTACTTCTAGCGCACCAGCAAGTCCTGCAAAGTTATCTTGACTATTGTCACCATCCCTGAATATCCTGCAAACCAGCATGCTTGAAATAGTCTTGCCTGTACCTGAGATACCGTCATTTGTAGCTCCAGCAAATAAAGGAGTTAAATACATTTTACCAGCGACCAGCGTTTCAGAAGGAACTGTAGTTGTGCCATATATTGTAGTGTATGCAGGAAAAACTTCCCCGATATTTGCCCATGTGTATTGTAAACCCCACCTTGGTACCGTCGGACCACTAGCTCCATTTTGTGAAGGCGACCAATGAATATGCGGATAAATGGCCGTGCCTTCTTTCCAATCATGAGGAAGCTGAACAACAAAGTACATTTCATCAACTCCAGAAGCGCGAAACCAATTAATATATGGATAAGACCCCGAGTTAGCGTATGGGAATTCATGCCATGCAGGTTTAACTGTTCCAGTTGATGGTTCTGAAAGCGGTACCCTTAAGTCGTCCCAAACTGCGGCAGCCCCATCCATCCGAACGGTTCCATCGGTTTCAACAACGAGGTTTGTATTAATTTTAACATCCTGCCCCATAACAAAATAGGAGGAGCAAGCAATCAATAAAATAGTAATAAGTTTTTTCATGGTAAAAAAATTTTGGTTTGTTATATTGAATATTTTATGTGTTTTCATTTTAAAATTTTCTTTTAATTGTCTTAGGATTATAAAAAACAACCATTGTCCCACTTAAAGTAACTTTGTGAGGCCAATGGCTGTTTTTACTCTATTCTGAAAAGATAATTATTACCGATTATAAGTATCTGAGATACATTAACTATTTCGGTAATAAAAACACTGTAAAAAACATTGCCAGTTGTTGTTTCACAAATTCCTTTATTTCTTAAAAGTT
>DATCTB010000486.1:0-12109 GCA_036568185.1 Bacteroidales bacterium
AACCAGGGCGAAAGCTGGACTACTAAAATAGTAGCTCCAAACCCGGGACAACTTGCAGATAAAAACCACATGTGGCTCGACAGAACTGTTGGAAGTCCATACGAAAATTATTTATATGATGCATGGACACCTTTCGGCGGCAGTAATAATGGTTTTATCGTACTTTCGAGGTCAACTGACAGGGCGGAAACATGGTCTTCGCCGATGAACATCAGTTCGCCCGTGGGTGGATTCCATCAGGGTGTTAATCTAAATTGCGGACCCAATGGTGAAGTTTACGCAGTTTGGGGTGTTACCTATAGTGGCGGCGATGAAAATGCCATTGGATTCAACAAATCGTTAGACGGAGGCGCAACATGGGAAGGCGCAACAACCTGTATAACAGGCATAAAAGGTATCAGAAGCTCAGGTGTCCCTCAAAACATGCGTGTTAACTCATTTCCAACTATGGCTGTTGACATAAGCGACGGACCATACAGCGGCTTTATTTATGTTTCCTGGACAAATATTGGTGTGCCCGGACAAAATACAGGGCAAGACAGAGATGTTTACATGATCCGTTCAGAAGATGGTGGTGAAACATGGTCAGCACCCATCAGGGTAAACCAGGATCCAATTGGCCAGGGAAAAGCCCATTACTTTGGATGGCCAACAGTTGATCCTTCTAATGGAATGCTTGCTTTTGTTTATTACAGCAACCAAAATACCAATAATAACCAGGCTGAAGCTTGGTGCGCTATTTCAGGAAATGCCGGTGCATCGTTCGAAACTTTTAAAGTAAGTGATGTTGCATTTACTCCCGTTCCAATTCCAGGCTTGGCGAATAATTATTTTGGCGATTATTTGGGTATTACAGCAAATGACGGCTGGGTTTATCCTTGCTGGACCGATAACAGGTCAGGACATGCAATGACTTATGTTTCGGCTTTTCAAACAATCAATATTCTTCCTCCTTACGCCATGACAGCAACTGTTGACCAGGAAACCGGCCAAGCAAGTCTTGAATGGGATTATACTGAAGGCAGCGGATTTCAGTATTTTAATATTTATCGCAACGATGAATTAATTGATAATACTACCGAAATGACTTATACTGATCAGCTTGTTGATTATGGCTATTATACTTACAAGGTAACTGCATTTTATGGCGGTGAAAATGAATCTTCACCTGTTACATCTGCAACTCAGTACGGAACTTCAACCATCAGTGTCGATCCAAATTCCTATGTTGCCAATGTGTATATTAATTCAACAGAAGAGCAAACTATGGTTATAAAAAATATTGGTGTGCTGGATCTTACATTTTCGTTATCTCCATTTATGAAGATGTCAAATATGCTGAATTATGAAACTGCACGCGGCGGAGGTGATGAATATATTCAGGGAGTATCAATCAATGGGTTGAATCATACTTCAGGCACTGATAATTATTCAGATTATACTGCAGAATTAATTAGCATGAAATCTAAAAACACCTACACCCTGCAAGTTACTGCCGGAAACTCTTATGAAGGTGACCAGGTTGCCGTTTGGGTTGACTGGAACCAGAATGGCAGGTTTGATGAAGCCATGATCGTTCTTAATGCAGATGAAACAGGTCAATTATTTACTGCATCAATTACTCCCCAAAAAGGATCAAAACAAGGTATTACAAGGATGAGAATCAGGCTTGCAGGGCCGGGTGAAACACTTTCTGCCTATGGCGATACCAAATATGGCGAAGTTGAAGATTATTCTGTAGTTATAGCTGACTGGCTTTCTATAGATCCTGATAATGGTGTTGTTCCCGTTGGAGATTCTCTTGACGTAACTATCACTTTTGATGCAACAGGAATGGAACCGGGAACCTATAACGATTCATTCAAATTAAAAACAAATGATATCAATCAGAAATATTATCAGTTGTTTTTCACCATGAATGTTACTGACCTGCAGGTTACAGCCTCGGCTTTAGCCAGCGAGATTTGTGATGGTGAAAGTACACAGCTGATTGCAACTCCTGAAGGCGGAACCGGTGAATACACTTACCAATGGACTTCCATTCCCGAAGGGTTTTCTTCAACTGAGCAAAGCCCAATGGTATATCCAACAGAAGAGACTACTTATATTGTTGCAGTTAACGATGGTGTAATCACTATGACAGATTCCACAACTGTGAATGTTTATGCTGTTCCCCAGGTAAATCTTGGAGCCGACCAGGTTTTGTGCGAAGCAACTGAATACCCACTTGATGCTGGAAACCCTGGAGCTACCTACCTCTGGTCAACTGGGGCAACTACGCAGACTATTATGGCAACCGGAAACGGTGAAACTTTATTCTGGGTGAAAGTAACCAATGAAAACAATTGCTCCGACCAGGATTCCGTTTCGATAGACTTCTCCTCTTTGCCGGTAGTAAGTTTAGGAAGCGATACAACAGTTTGTCAAAATGCAACCATAACACTTGACGCCGGAAACCCGGGATCAACTTACCATTGGTCAACTGGAGAAACTACACAATCAATTGTATTCAATGCAGCCGACTATCCGTTTGGCTTGCAGTCTGTAACAGTTGAAGTAACCAATTCATCGGGATGCGTAAGCGGTGCTGAAAAGTTGGTTGACATAAAAGACTGCACAGGGATTGATGAGTTTTCATCAAATATTAGCCTGAATGTTTTCCCGAATCCGGGAAATGGAATTTTCAACCTGAAACTTGAAAACCTGGGCAGCCAGACTATAAAAATCAAAGTGGTTTCTGTTACAGGAAATCTTGTTTATCAGGGTCAGGAAATCAAAGTTAATGGTTCACTCAAAGAGCAAATCAATCTTTCTGAAGCTTCCGAAGGCGTCTACAATATTTTTGTTGAAGGCGATGGATTTGTATTAAACAAAAAAGTAGTTATCAGAAGATAAGTGAGACATAAACTTAACAAAATAAAAGGCATCTTTCGGGTGCCTTTTTTTTATTTCTGTCCCAAACAATTTCATTATCAAATATCTGAAAAAGAATAATTCTTATATTGCACCCTTAATAATTTACCAAAAAACTTCTTTTATGAAAAAAAACAAACTCTTCTTTCTAATCGTTTTACTTGGTATGCTGGCTTTTGGCCTGAACTGGGCTGTCAGCAGTGGTAAAATGGACGAACGTGAACGCCGTTCAAAGGTTGACACACGAATTGATAACAGCAAATATTGGGTGAAAATGGCCGAAGCCGGTTACATTCCTTTCAACCCCGATGTAAAGGTAAAACCAGGAGTTTTTAAAGGCACTAAAATTAAGGCCTTCAGCGTTTTAACCGAAGATTCTCCTGACGTTCCGGTAACAGATATTAATTCTACACAAAGTGAAAATTCAATTTTTGTTGATCCGAACGATAACTTTACCATCTTAAACTCTAATAACTCAACACCAAATCCTGTTAGTGGAATTTACGGAGCCAACGACTTATATTCATTTGATGCAGCAGAAACCTGGGAAGGTGAAGTGCAGGGTGCAGGCGGAAGCAATTCGGGCGACCCTACAACTGCTATCGGCCTGAATGGCAGGTGGTATGTTAATTATATCAGTAACCCAGGCGGAATGGGCGTTTCCTATTCTGACAATCAGGGCCAAAGCTGGACAACCAAAACCGTTGCACCTAACCCTGGCGACCTGGCTGACAAAAACCACATGTGGATTGACAACAGCCCAGACAGTCCTTACGAAGGAAATGTATATGTTGCCTGGACAAATTTTGGTGGCGCTGATGATGCTGAAATATCCATTTCAGTTTCAACAGATGATGGTGTTACCTGGTCAACGGGTGTGCCAATCAGCTACGCTGTGAATGCCGGAAGCCACAACCAGGGTGTAAATATTCAAACAGGCCCAAATGGCGAAGTATATGTTATCTGGGGAATTTACGACGGCTGGCCAACTGACGAGTCAGCAATCGGAATGGCCAAATCTATGGATGGCGGAGTAACATGGGAACCTGCTGTTAGGATAATTGATAATATTAGAGGAATCAGAACTTCCGAAACATCCAAAAACCAGCGTGTCAATTCATTTCCGGTTTGTGCCGTCGATATCAGCAACGGTGCCGATGAAGGTGCAATTTATGTAACATGGACAAATATTGGCTATCCTGGAGTAAACACAGGAAATGACATGGATATTTACATCATTAAATCAATTGATGGTGGCGATACCTGGGCTGATCCAATTCGCATAAACCAGGACGAAGCCGGCTTGGGACATGAACATTATTTTCCATGGATAACCGTGGATCCTGAAAATGGAGTAGTAAGTGCTATTTTTTATGACGACCGCAATGTTGGAGGAACCGACTGCGAAGTATTTTGTGCCAATTCAGAAGATGGTGGTCAAACCTGGGAAGATTTTCAGGTAAGTGATGTATCCTTTACACCTGCTCCTATTTCCGGACTTGCAGGAGGTTATATGGGAGACTATCTTGGGATAATTGCCCGTGGCGGATGGGTTTATCCAGTTTGGTGCGACAACCGCACAGGCGTTGTAATGACTTATTGTTCACCCTATCAAACCAATCCATTGAGCAGGCCGAAAGATCTGGTTGGAATGGTGACATTTGAAACCGGTGATGTTGATTTGGAATGGTCTTATATTGAAGGAGAAGGCTTTCTAAACTTCAATATCTATCGCGATGATGTATTGATAGGAACTGCAACTGATACTGTTTACACTGACCCACTGCCTGATTATGGATTATACGAGTATAAGGTAACCGCGCTTTATGCTGATGAACTTGAGTCAGGAGCGACAAAAACCAGTGTTCAGTGGGGAGATGCGCATATTAGCGTAAGCCCTCTAAGTATTTACCAGCACTTAACGGTCGACTCATCATCAATTCAATATATTACCGTAATCAACACGGGACAGCTTGATTTGGTATACTCTATTTCACCTTTTGTTGAAGAAGAAAACAAAAATGATAGAGAATATTGTACCGCCAGCAGTTCTCAAATTGATGAATACATTAAGCAAGTAACAGTTGGCGATATTGATAATGTATCGGGTGGTAGCTTATACACCGATTTTACAAGCTTGTCGACGAATATGCAGCCCGGTGAGTCTTATGATATTACAGTTGTTAATGGCAACGGTTATACACAGGATGTACTTGCTGCATGGATAGACTGGGATAGAAACGGGCTTTTTGACGATGGAATAATTGAGTTTGCGGGCAGTCCTGGAAAAGGGCCTTATACTGCTACAATATCGCCACCCGTTGGGGCTGTTACCGGTGAAACAAGGATGCGAATCAGAATGGGATACAACCAGGAATTAGTGCCTTGCGGAACTACAACCTATGGTGAAGTAGAAGATTATACCGTAAATATCCAGGGTTGGTTTGGAATTGACCCAATTTCAGGAACTGTTCTTCCGGGCGATACAACTATGGTAGCAATTTCCTTTGATGCCACAGATATTGAGCCGGGAATTTACAGCGCTTCGGCAATGTTCACATCAAACGATCCTGATATGAATGAAATAGCTGTTGATTTGAGTTTGGAGGTCAGCCAGTTCACTGTTGTTGCCACAGCTTTGGATGACATTGCAAGCACTTGTATTGGAGGTTCTCTCCAGTTAATGGCAACGCCCTATGGAAGTTATGATACTACTATTTATACGTGGCATACGGCTGATCCGGATGGTTTTACTTCAGAAGAACAAAACCCGATGATCACACCTGATGAATCAGGCTGGTATTTCGTTGTTTTACAAGATACGGCAGCTTCAGCAACTGATTCAATTTATATTACCGTTTTTCCACTTCCAGATGTTAATCTTGGTGCTGATACCATTGTTTGTCAAAATGGAGTATTCACGCTGAATGCAGGAAATCCGGGATCCACTTATTTGTGGTCAACCGGGGCAACCACACAGAAAATTACTGTAAATCCAGCTGATTTTCCTGTCGGGAACCAAACATTTTCAGTTGAAGTAACCAATGAAAACATGTGTTCAAAGAGCGATTCGAGGCTTGTTGAAATCAGGGATTGTACTGCCATTGATGAAAATGGTGCTTATGTAGGTTTTGAAGTTTTCCCGAATCCATCACAGGGAATTTTTACAGTGAACTTCAATTCTGAATCTATAAAAACTGCTGATCTAAGAGTAATCAATTTAACAGGAACAGTAGTTTTCGAACAAAAAAATATAAGTATTCAGAACAATTTTTCAACGAAAATTAATTTGGCTTCACTCCCTCAAGGCATTTACTTTGTTGAGATGACTGATGGAAAGCAACACTTCAGCAAAAAACTGTTGATCAAAAAATAGTGATTTGCAACCAATTGCAAAAAGGGAATGTCTTCAAAAAGGATTTTCCCTTTTTGCATTTTAATAATTTGGAATAATTCCATATTACTTAATTATTTACATAAAAATATATCTATATATATTAAATATTGATTTTTCTAAAATAGAATATTACTTTTGTTGTCTAAATTGGATAATTATAATTAAATAAAAAAGCTTATGAAAAAATTAATCTTTACTCTTATTGCAGTTTTCACACTTACATTTACGTTTGCGCAAGTTCCAAGAGAAAATGTGCTCCTTGAAATTGGCACTGGCGGATGGTGTGTTTATTGCCCAGGTGCAGCCATGGGAGCTGATGACTTACATGCAAATGGTGACCCGGTGGCTATAATCGAATACCATAATGGTGACCCATATGCAACTACTGAATCGAATGCCCGTAATAGCTATTACAGTATCTCGGGTTACCCAACAGCTTGGTTTGATGGTTCATATAATACAGTAGTTGGTGGAAGTGCCACTCAATCAATGTATGGCACATATTTACCAATTGTTACGGCACGTATGGCCATACCTACTGCATTTACACTTGAAATTATGGGTGACGCTACTGGTGACACTTATAATATCGTTGTTAGGGTGAATAAAGTTGGTACATATACTGGTACTAACTTAAAAGTTCGCTTTGCTGTTACTGAATCAGATATTCAATACAATTGGCAAAACCAAAGCGAAATGAATTTCGTTTGCCGCGATATGGTCCCAACAGAAGCTGGTACAGCAGTTAGTTTTGCAAGCGGCGACCAACAGGAAATCAACCTTTCATTCCAATACAACAACACATGGGTTGAAGAAGAAGTTGAGTTAATTGCATTTATTCAGGACGACGCGAACAAACAAGTATTGCATTGCGCTAAGGTGATGATAACCGACCTTGAGCCTGCAGCACCAACCTTTGCTGCTGGTTTCTTTGCTGATCCAACTGACATGTGCGACCCGGGTTACGCTCAATTCTATTCTGATTGTATCGGAACTCCTATTTCATGGAAATGGACATTTGAAGGAGGTTATCCTGCAGTTTCCTATGAAAAAAATCCGGAAGTTTTTTATCAGGCAGTTGGCTCTTACGATGTTCGACTGATAGTTTCAGACGGAACACACATTGATACCGCTTTTTCTTCGAAATATATTTCAGTTCATGGAGCTCCTGAAGTAACTTTTACTGATGTTCCAGAACTATGCGACGAAGACTGGGATCCTTACGAATTAACTGAAGGCGTTCCTGGCGGTGGTACTTATTCAGGACCTTATGTTACTGAAGGAATGTATTTCCACCCAACCGAAGCTGGTGTTGGTGAGTATGTATTAACTTACACTTATACAGATGAGTATGGTTGTGTTAATTCAGATCAACAAACTGTTATTGTAACAAGTTGTACCGGAATTGGTGATAACAAAGACAATGTTGGACTGCAAGTTTATCCTAACCCAACACAGGGTTTAATGACAGTTACAATTGATGCAAGCATGGATCAAGCTCAAATCAGGATTATTGACATGGTTGGCAAAATTGTTTACGAACAAGCTAATATCAACATCAATGGCTCATACAAAGCTAGTGTTGATTTGTCAACATTGCCACAAGGAATTTATTTTGTTACCGTTTCAGGTGGCGATAAAAGCATTAGTAAAAAAGTTTTCTTGACGAAATAATTTTTTACAAAACCTCTTTTTTACACAAAAGAAGACTGTCTGAAAAGGGCAGTCTTTTTTTTGTTGAATTGAATATCTTTGCACAAATTTTACAAAAAAAATATGCACTTAAGCGAACAGGAACTAATCAGGCGAAAAGCGCTGGAAGAATTAAAAAAACTTGGCATTAATCCATACCCACCGGAAGCATTTGATGTGAATGCTTACGCAGACCAAATTCACGAAGAATTCCCGAAAGACAAAAGACTATTCCAGGAAGTGAGCGTTGCCGGAAGAATTATGAGCCGCAGGATAATGGGAGCAGCTTCATTTGCTGAATTAATGGATTCAACAGGCCGCATACAACTTTACCTGAAACGCGACGATATTTGCCCGGGCGACGACAAGACCATGTACAATACAGTCTTTAAACACCTGCTTGATATCGGCGATTTTATTGGCGTTAAAGGCTTTGTTTTCATTACGCAAATGGGAGAAATTTCCATTCACGTTACAGAGTTTAAGGTGCTTAGCAAATCGCTTCGGCCGCTGCCAATTGTGAAAGAAAAAGATGGACAGGTGTTTGATGCTTTTACCGATCCTGACCAACGTTTCAGGCAGCGCTATGTTGATTTGATAGTAAACGAAAAGGTAAAAGATACTTTTATCCAGCGGGCGAGGATTATTCGAACCATGCGCGATTATTTAAATGACAATGGCTATCTTGAAGTTGAAACTCCCGTTTTGCAGGCTATTCCAGGCGGAGCGGCAGCCAGACCTTTTGTAACTCACCACAATGCTTTAGGAATTCCGTTGTATTTGCGAATTGCCGATGAATTGTACCTGAAACGCCTGATAGTTGGTGGTTACGAAGGTGTATTTGAATTTGCCAAAGATTTCAGGAACGAAGGTATGGACAGGTTTCACAATCCTGAGTTTACGCAGATGGAAATCTATGTAGCCTACAAAGATTATATCTGGATGATGGATATGACTGAGAAAATGATTGAAAAAATCGCTCTTGATTTACACGGAACTACAAAAGTCCAGGTTGGAAAAAATGTGATTGATTTCAAAACACCTTTTAGAAGATTGACTATTCTGGATGCCATTAAAGAATATACCGGTTTTGAAGTTGGAAATATGGAAGAAGATGAGTTGAAAGCAGCTTGTCGCAAATTGGGAATCAGCATTGACGAGTCGATGGGAAAATCGAGGATGATAGATGAAATTTTTGGTGAAAAATGTGAGCCTAATTTCATCCAGCCTACCTTTATCATGGATTATCCGGTTGAAATGTCACCCTTGTGCAAACGCCACCGTGATAACCCAGAGTTAACCGAGCGTTTTGAATTAATGGTGAATGGCAAAGAACTGGCTAATGCTTATACCGAACTGAACGACCCGATTGATCAGCGCCACCGCTTTGAAGAGCAGGTTTTGCTTGCCGAAAAAGGTGATGACGAAGCCATGTGGATCGACCACGATTTTATCCGCGCCCTCGAATACGGAATGCCCCCAACATCAGGAATGGGAATTGGCATTGACCGCCTGGTGATGATAATGACCAACCAGCCTTCCATCCAGGAAGTGTTGTTTTTCCCGCAAATGCGGCCTGAAGTCAAGAAAAAGGTGATTACTGCAGAGGATTTCAAGAAAATTGGTGTCAGCGAAATCTGGGCAGAACATTTAATTCCGGCAGGTTTCAATGAGTTGGCTCTACTTAAAGATGCCAAGCCTACAGTCGTTCAACAAACTTTAAACGGCTACCGCAAAAAGAACAAGCTGGAAATTCCTGCTGCACAAATTGAAGAGATTCAGATGTGGCAGGGGAATATTAAATAGAAAAAATAGTCAATTCGAATAGAAGAAGAAAACATTTTCTTACTCGGAAAGTTCACTGTCGAACCTTCATCGAAATGAATTATAAAAATGATGCCAAATTCGTATAAAATGGGCATCTTAGTTAACGACCAATTTACAATTCAAGATTAACTAACTTTCTATTGTTGGTTTTTTTATTCTTTTCTATAAAAATAGTGGTCTTGAAATATATATTTTTGCTCGATTTTACGTTTACCGAAATAAGAAATTAAATATGATGCAAAAAATATCTCAACTAATATTGCTTACCGTCTTTTTAATCATTTCATGCCCGATTGTTGCACAGGAAGAAGCTGACACAACAAACTATCCTCCTGCTGATTCAACAATGGATGTTTCATTGTTTATTGAAGATGGGCTGGAGATAAGTGAGCTGGATACCGTGAATGGGACTTATGTTTTCTATACTGCCGGCCGAAATGGAACAGGCATGCTAATTACAGATTCGCCAATTGTAAGGGCGCTTGACAGCATGACTTTTGTTATGATGTATAAAGATCAGTATTTTAGTTTCGATGAAGCTTCTGTAAATAATTACAATTTCGCGTTTGATGAAGTTCCGGTTTATCCTGACTCAGTTTATGCGGCACGAATTGCTTTGCTGAACCTTGAAACGCCGATGGAATTGTCGTATAACAAGGAAGTGAAAGCTTATATAGATTTATATGCAGTTAAGAAACGCAAACTCACAGCCAAATTTTTAGGCTTATCCGAATTGTATTTCCCTATGTTTGAAGAGGCACTGGCTAATTATGATATTCCTTTAGAAATGAAATACCTGGCCATTGTTGAGTCGGCGCTGAATCCTGAAGCAGGCTCAAAAGCAGGTGCAAAAGGTTTGTGGCAGTTTATGTATGGCACCGGAAAAGTTTACGGGCTGAAGGTTTCTTCGTTGGTTGACGACCGTTTTGACCCATATAAATCTACAATTGCTGCCTGCGAGCATTTCCAGGATTTGTACGCTATTTATGGTGACTGGTCCCTTGTGCTGGCAGCTTATAATTCGGGTGCAGGCAATGTAAACCGTGCTATCAGGCGGGCAGGCGGCACCAAGAATTATTGGGCTATCTGGCCATTTCTTCCACGCGAAACCAGGGGATACGTACCAGCTTTTATTGCTGTAACTTACGTGATGAATTATGCACCCGAACATAATATTTACCCCATGCGCCCAGGCATGTTTTTCTATGATATTGATACAGTAACAGTTAGTGAAGTGCTTGCCTTCGACCAGTTGAATGAAATGCTTGGTGTACCAATAGAACAGTTGAAGTTTTTAAACCCGCAATTCAAATTGGGAATTATTCCGGCAACTAGCGATAAAAATTATTCTTTAAGGCTTCCCCGCCAATATGTGCCAAATTACCTGAACAACGAAACCGAACTTTATGCCTATAAAACACGCAATGGTATTGAAAAGGACAAGTTGATGGCTGAAGTGAAAAAAGCTACAGACAGAAGTGTTCATGTAGTACGTTCAGGCGAAAACCTGGGCTTAATTGCCAAAAAATACCACGTTAGTGTAAACCAAATCAGGGCCTGGAATAATTTGAAGAGCAATACAATTCACCCGGGACAAAAGTTGGTTGTTTATGGTGTCGGCAGTTCGAATTACAGCACAACAAAAACAGAAACTGTAGTGCGCTCCTCAGAGCAATCGAAGCATACAGTTAAAAGTGGCGAAAACCTTGATTTAATTGCCAAAAAATATAAATGCTCGGTAACCGACCTCAAAGAATGGAATAACCTGAAGAGTTCAGTAATTCATCCTAACCAGGAATTGGTTGTGTATGCACCATCCAGCAACAATACTGTAACGGATGGGAAATATGTGGTTCATATTGTAAAAAAAGGTGATACTTTGTGGGACATTGCCCGCATGTATGATGGCGTTACTGTTGACCAGATAAAGAAACTGAACAAGCTGGGTAACTCGAGCAAACTCCAGGTTGGCCAAAAACTAAAAATCACCACAACCAGTTAATTGACAATAATTTCTCATTGTTTGCGTTCAATACTTTGAACCTTTTTAATATGAAATGATATGTCATCAAAATTACTTTCGTTTAGTTTTGCAATAATTATATTGCTTGGATTGAGTTCTTGTGTGAATGATGATAAGCAAACAAGACAAAAATCGGTTGGAAACACTTCCGAAATTATGGTTGTGCTTCAAAATGACGAACAATGGGAATTCCGCATTGGTGATGTAATCAGGGAATATCTTGGACAACCGCAATATGGCTTGAACCAGGCTGAAAC
>DATCTB010000487.1:0-7516 GCA_036568185.1 Bacteroidales bacterium
ATAATTGATTGAAATAGAAATATTCAAAAAGCCTTTCATCACATTAATAGCCTCAGCTTCAGGCATGTTTTTTAAAATGAAGTTTCCAATTTCCTCGGCAGTGAGGTCCGGCGATTTTTTTGAAATTCTTAAAATTGGAAAAACAACTATGGTGTAATCACCTTCAAAATCGGGACGGGTTTTTTGAACCAAAGCAGCCTCAGCAGGAAGTTCGTGGGCATACAATTCAAGCACCGCCTGCTGAAAAATTTGGGAAAGTTTTTGTTCTATCATAATACAGTTTCAAGGCGGCAAAATTAACAAAAAAGAGGGTAGCCAGAATTAAAGATTTAGATTGCTTGGCTTGTTGAGGCAATCGGTGTATTTTTGTCAGAAAACAAAAATTTTCCACGAAGGCACTAAGACACAAAGAATCACTAAAAATATATCAATATGAATTTAGACAGTAATACGTTTCAAAAAGGGACAATTTACGATTTCAACAAATCAGTAGTTTATGCTGATGGTTCCATCGTTAGTAAAACTATTCTAAAAAATTCGGCAGGAAATATCAGCCTTTTCGCTTTTGACAAAGGGCAGGGATTGAGCGAACACACCGCACCCTTTGATGCAATTGTCCAAATCCTTGACGGTGAAGCCGAAGTGCTGATTAATGGAGCGCCTCATTTTCTAAAAACCGGCGACAGCATTATCATGCCGGCAAATATTCCCCATGCTCTAAAAGCCAATGTGCGTTTCAAAATGCAACTGATTATGATAAAAGGTTCTTAGTTAAGTTCTTATTTAGATGATTATAAATAAGAAACTTGTTAACAGAATAACAAAAGAATCGGGGCAAATTTCCTAAATTTGCCACCTTTAATTCCGATTAAATTTAAACATCAAAACAATAGTTTTTTATGAAAAAAAATGTAATTATTATTGGTGCAGCGGGAAGAGATTTCCACAATTTCAACACCTATTTCAGGGGAAACGAGGCGTATAACGTAGTTGCTTTTACAGCAGCTCAAATTCCCGACATTGACGGCAGGAAATATCCTAAAGAATTAGCCGGAAGCCTTTATCCAAAAGGAATTCCGATTTATGATGAATCAGAATTAACAAAACTGATTAAGGATTTGAAAGTTGACGATTGTGTGTTTTCATACAGCGATGTACCTTATGCAAGAGTAATGGGCGTGAGCGCAATTGTGAATTCAGCAGGTGCCAACTTTGTTTTATTGGGGCCCAAAGACACAATGGTAAAAAGTACTAAACCTGTGATTGCTGTTGGAGCGGTAAGAACCGGTTGTGGCAAAAGCCAAACATCAAGAAAAGTTATTGAGTATTTAATGGCGAAAGGCTTGAAAGTAGTTGCGGTGCGCCACCCCATGCCTTACGGCGATTTGGTTGAACAGAAAGTTCAGCGTTTTGCAAAAGTTGAAGATTTGGCAAAACACAAATGTACCATTGAAGAAATGGAAGAATATGAGCCACATGTTGTACGCGGAAACGTGATTTATGCAGGTGTTGACTATGAAGCAATCCTTCGTGCTGCCGAAAATGACCCAGATGGTTGCGATGTGGTGTTGTGGGATGGCGGCAACAATGACTTTCCGTTTTACAAACCCGATTTGAACATTACGGTAGTTGACCCTCATCGCCCTGGGCATGAACTTTCTTACTATCCCGGCGAGGTTACTTTGAGGCTTGCTGATGTGGTAGTTATCAATAAAATGGATACTGCAGCACCTGAGGCAATTCAAATAGTGCGTGAAAATGTAGAAAAAGTGAACCCAAAAGCTATTGTAGTAGATGCTGCTTCACCAATAGCTGTTGATGACCCATCTATCATAAAAGGAAAAAGAGTGTTGGTTGTAGAAGATGGCCCAACATTGACCCACGGCGAAATGAAAATTGGAGCCGGAACTGTTGCAGCCAGGAAATTTGGCGCTGCTGAGCTGGTTGACCCAAGGCCTTTCACCGTTGGCAAGCTTTCAGAAACATTCAGTATTTATCCAAATATTGGCACTTTGCTACCTGCAATGGGATATGGTGCCCAACAATTGAAGGATCTTGAAAAAACAATCAATAACACTGATTGTGAATCAGTTGTGATTGGAACTCCGATTGATTTGAAACGAATTGTTAAAATTAAAAAACCGAGTACCCGTGTTTATTATGATTTGCAGGAAATAGGCTTCCCGAATTTGGAAGGTGTTTTGACTGATTTTGTGAAAAAACACAAATTGGCTAAATAAAAATTAAGCGGCTTCGGCCGCTTTTTTTATGTTTTATGTAAAAATAAGCAATTCCTCATTCTTATCTGGCAAATAAAAAAAACGCGATATTTGCGCAATAATTTTCAGGTAACAACTAATTCATCACTTATGAAAAAGCAATTGTTTTTTTTCTTTTGCACTTTATTTCTGGCACATAGCATTTTTGCCCAGGAAGACAAAACCACGCAGGCAGAAAAAATAAAAAGCGATTCAGCATTAAATGCCAATTTGGTTGATTTAAATGATAACCTTACGATTTATGAGGCACAGAGAATAGAAGATTCACTTCTAAAAGTAAAACTTGAACAAGAACTGCAGCTGGTTAGAAAGAATGACACTAAAGCGATTGAAGAATTCCGGCTTAAGATTAAAGAAATTGAAGAAAAAGATTCTATCAGAAAAGCGCAACAACAAGCAAAGATACTTATCTTAAAAACCGCCACCAGTGGTTTCCCGGTAGCGCCTTTTAAAGACACTTTGTTTGCAATTTACTCCAATATTGGGCCTTTCTCGCCAGCTGAAAGAGCTGAAAATATAAATAATAAAATAAAAAGTATTTATAAAGCCGGGGGGTTTAATGCTGATTCATTAATTGTCATTGATACATTTGGTTATTCGAATATCATGTACAATAAAGAAATAATCACCAGCCTTTCTGATGTTGATGCGATGTGGTATTCAAAAACCCGTGGACAATTAGCCAGCGAATGGCGTGATGCAACACAGGCTTCGATTGAAGCTGAAATTGAAAGAACCAGTTTGAAAAACATTTTACTTAAAATTGGAGGTATTCTTCTGGTATTAGTTGGCATAGTACTTCTGCTGTATTTTGTAAATAAATTGTTCACCTGGTTTTTAAAAATTATTAATCAGAAATTCAAGCCCCTTTTAAAACCAATATCTATAAAAAACTATGAGCTCCTTTCGCCTGATAGGATATTCCATTTAATAGTTTGGGCACACAGGATTGTTAAATATTTTGTTTTTTTTATAATTGTTTACCTTTCCCTCCCGATATTTTTAAGTATTTTTCCTAATACGCAAGCTTGGGCTGATACGCTTATTGGATGGGTATTGTCACCTGTAACCAATATTTTTTGGGGATTTGTGAATTATCTGCCTAATTTGATAACCATAGTAATTATATTTATCGCAACCAGGTATCTTGTTAGGTTTTTCGGCTTTTTGGCAAATGAAATTAAAGATGGTAAATTAAAACTAGGCACCTTCTATCCCGATTGGGCTTTACCCACATATAATATTGTCAGGGTTTTATTATATGCTTTAATGTTCATCTTTATGTTCCCTTACTTACCCGGTTCCGACTCCCCTATTTTTAAAGGAGTTTCAGTATTTATCGGGGTTCTTTTTTCATTGGGTTCTTCATCGGCAATAAGCAATATGGTAGCAGGATTGGTAATAACTTATATGCGGCCTTATAAAATTGGCGACCGAATTAAAATTGGTGAACACACAGGAGATGTTGTTGAAAAGACACTGTTAAACACACGGCTTAGAACAATAAAGAATGAAGAAATTACAATTCCTAATGCGTTTGTCCTATCTGGGCAAACCATCAATTATTCGAACTCCGCTGCAGATAAAGGTTTGATTCTGCATACTACTATTACAATTGGCTACGATGTTAACTGGAGAAAAATGCATGAAGCACTATTGGAAGCGGCTGACAGAACTCCTTTGCTGGAAAAAAAACCGAAACCCTTTGTTTTTCAAACAAGTCTTGATGATTTTTACGTTTCATATCAAATTAATGCTTTCACAAAAGAAGCTTCAAAACAAGCTTTGATTTATTCAGATTTGCACGCAAATATTCTGGATTGTTGCTTTGAAAAAGGTATAGAAATTTTGTCGCCACATTTCAGGGCTGAAAGAAGCGGAAGCCCATTGCAAGTGCCAGAAACTTATGTTTCTAAATATTTCAACACGCCGGAGGAACCTGTAAAAAAGAGTAAGGGTAAAAAGTAATTCAGAATATAAACTTGGTTTATTAACATAATCATCATAGGTTTGTCAATAAGTATTTCTGTTGAAATATTCAATTGACTGTATATTTGCAGGCACAGGAAAAGAAGAAATTATGCATATATTCCAGCTTTCAGATACAGTTCAAATCACTGTAAAAGATGTTCCTGTAAAATACATTTGATTTAATTCGAGACGGCAATAGCCGTCTTTTTTTTGACTATAAACTAAATACATGAATACAAACTACCGAAAAGCAAGGCTAATTCTTGAAGACAACACTGAATTTACAGGATTTTCTTTTGGGTATGAAAAACCGGTTGCAGGAGAAATAGTTTTCAATACAGCCATGACCGGCTACCCTGAAAGCCTTACTGATCCTTCGTACCAGGGGCAAATCCTTGTGCTCACCTACCCTTCTATTGGCAACTACGGAGTTCCTGGAAAGTTTGAAGAAGATGGAATGCTTCGCTTTTTCGAATCGGAGCATATTCATGTCACTGCAATAATTATTTCTGATTATTCTTCAAAATATAACCACTGGAATGCAGCTAAAAGCCTGGGCGACTGGCTTAAAGAAGAAAAAATACCCGGTTTGTTTGGAATTGATACCAGAAAACTAACAAAAATTATCAGGGAAAAAGGTGCTATGCTGGCAAAAATTATTTTTGAAGAAGACATCCCATTTTATGATCCAAACCACAACAACCTTGTTGACCAGGTAAGTTTGAAAGAAAAAGTGGTTTATGGGAATGGAAAACACCGAATTTTACTGATAGATTGCGGTGTTAAAAGTAATATTATCAGGTATTTATTAAGATACAACACTACTGTAATCCGCGTTCCATGGAATTATGATTATTTAAATGAAGAATTCGATGGGCTGTTTATTTCCAACGGGCCGGGGAACCCTGAAATGTGCATGCAAACTGTTGAAAACCTAAAAGTTTCGCTTGGTGAAGAAAAACCAATTTTTGGAATTTGCCTGGGGCATCAATTGCTGGCATTGGCTTCAGGGGCAAAAACCTATAAATTGAAATACGGCCACCGCAGCCATAATCAGCCCGTGTTGCAAGTTGGCACGAATAAAGCCTATTTAAGTTCACAAAATCATGGTTATGCTGTTGATAATGAAACAATTCAAAAAGATTGGGAAGCATATTTTGTCAACTTAAACGATGGAAGTAACGAAGGCTTGTTGCATAAAAGCAAACCGGTTTTCACTACCCAATTTCATCCTGAAGCCTCCAGCGGGCCAACGGATACTGCGTTTTTGTTTGGAGACTTTATAAAATCAATTGAAATATGGAAGAAAAAAAAATAAAAAAGGTCCTCGTTCTGGGCTCTGGCGCGCTGAAAATTGGCGAAGCCGGAGAATTTGATTACAGCGGTTCTCAAGCTTTGAAAGCCTTGAAAGAAGAGGGTATTGAAACCATTTTAATCAACCCCAATATTGCCACTGTGCAAACTTCAGAAGGCATCGCCGACCATATTTTTTTTCTTCCGGTAACGCCTTATTTTGTTGAGAAAATAATTCAAAAAGAAAAACCGGAAGGCATATTGTTGGCTTTCGGTGGTCAGACTGCTTTGAACTGTGGAATCGAACTTTTTCATTCAGGAATCCTTGAAAAATATAATCTAAAAGTGCTCGGCACTCCTGTTGAAGCAATTATTGAAACGGAAGACAGGGAAAAATTTGCTTCAAAACTACGCTCAATTGATGTAAAAACCCCTGCCAGCATTGCTGTAACTTCCGTGGAAGATGCTATCAAAGCTTCTGAAACAGTTGGCTTTCCGGTAATTGTCAGAGCCGCTTACACACTTGGTGGCCAGGGAAGTGGGTTTTGTTCAAACAAAGAAGAGTTAAAACAACTGGCTTCTAAAGCTTTTTCATATTCTGACCAAATTCTTGTTGAGGAATCATTGAAAGGTTGGAAAGAAGTTGAATATGAAGTAGTAAGAGACCGATACGATAATTGCATCACGGTGTGCAACATGGAGAATTTCGACCCGCTCGGAATTCATACCGGTGAAAGTATTGTGGTTGCCCCTTCACAAACCTTAACAAATAGTGAATACCACAAAATCAGAAAGTTATCCATCCAAATTGTTAAGTCAGTTGGAATTGTTGGCGAGTGCAATGTGCAGTATGCACTCGACCCCAATTCGGAAGATTATCGCGTGATTGAAGTAAACGCGCGGCTTTCACGTTCAAGTGCACTGGCGTCAAAGGCTACCGGTTATCCTTTGGCTTTTGTGGCTGCCAAACTTGGTTTAGGATATGGTTTGCATGAATTGAAAAACAGCGTTACAAAAACTACCACCGCATTTTTTGAACCTGCACTTGATTATTTGGTCTGTAAAATTCCGCGCTGGGATTTGAATAAATTTCTTGGCGTATCGAGAGAAATTGGCTCCAGCATGAAGAGCGTTGGCGAAGTGATGGCAATAGGAAGAAATTTTGAAGAAGCTATCCAGAAAGGCTTGCGTATGATTGGACTTGGAATGCACGGCTTTGTTGGCAATAAGGAATTGGAAATCGATGATATTGAATCGGCTTTGTCTAATCCTACAGACATCAGGATATTCGTTATAGCCAAGGCTTTTGCTGAAGGTTGGACAGTAGAAAAAGTATTTGAACAAACAAAAATTGACAGGTGGTTTTTAGAAAAACTGAAGAATATTTTTGATTTAGAATTAGAATTAAAAGAATTCAACAAGGTTGAAAATTTACCTGACGAATTACTGCTTCAGGCAAAAAAAACTGGATTTTCAGATTTTCAGTTAGCTCGGATTTTAAATGACAGCGAAACCCTTGGCAGAACAGATAAAGAAATTCTTGAAATAAGAAATTATCGAAAGAAGCAAGGCATTGTTCCCTGCGTTAAACAAATCGATACTTTGGCAGCAGAGCATCCCGCAGCAACGAGTTATCTATACCTTACTTATCACGGAGAAGAGAATGATATTGATTATGAAAAAGACAATAAATCTGTAATTGTGCTGGGCTCGGGCGCCTACCGGATTGGCAGTAGTGTGGAGTTTGACTGGTCGGGGGTAAATGCATTGCAGACCATTAATAAATTGAACTACCGCTCAGTAATGATAAATTACAACCCCGAAACTGTAAGCACCGATTATGACATTTGCGACCGGCTGTATTTCGATGAACTCAGCCTCGAACGAGTTTTGGATATTGCTGAACTGGAGTCGCCATTTGGCATAATTGTTTCAACTGGCGGGCAAATACCCAATAACCTGGCCATGCGTAT
>DATCTB010000488.1:0-7190 GCA_036568185.1 Bacteroidales bacterium
ATGGGGAAATTGCAGAAATTCCAATTATCGCTATGACAGCCAATACTTTGGAAAGTGAAATTGAAAAATGCCTGGAATGTGGCATGAACGATTTTATTTCAAAACCATTCGATTCAAAGATTCTTCAGGAAAAAATAAGTAAGCTGATTCAAAAATACGCTATATCAAATCCTTGAGGTAGCTGTCAATATTATCAAATGCCTTGTCGTCTTTAATAATATATTGCTCTGCACCTTTTGATATTGTTTCAAGCGCAATGCCATATCGTTCCTGGCTCGAAAGCATAATCACGTGTGGGGAAGGGACTTTCTTTTTAATTTCCGATAATATTTCCAACCCATTTTTCGCCTCTTTCGATTCATCATTCAGATTGTAATCAAGGATAATGACGTCAGGGGCAAGGTAGAGATTTTTTAAACAATCTTCGCCTGTATTGAAAATAGTAACCTGGAATTGCGGATTTTCACTTAAATGGTCCCTCATCATTTGGGCAAACATTTTATTATCATCCACTACAAATATGTTTTTCATTTTCGCCATATCCTTATTTTTTTTCAAAAATAAACAAAAAATATTAAGAGAATTCTCGCTTTTCAGCCTATCGACATTTCATGGTCAAAAGTATTCTTTATTGGCCTTGCACCAACATTTACACCGCTTACAAATGCGTCGATGCATTCCTTAACTTTTGAATGGTAACCGCCTTCAAGTACAGCAAAAACATTAGGGAAATTCTTTCTCAAACGTAACCCACATTCATAATATCCCTTTTGAGTAAATTTCAGGCCCAATAACTTATCTTCCTCAAAGCCATCAAATCCGGCTGAAACAGCAATTACATCAGGTTCAAAATCTCTAGCCACCGCAATAACTTTTTCCACAGTTTTTAAAAAAACTTTATCATCACTGCCGGGCATGAGGGTAAAGTTTAGAGTATATCCAGTTCCTGCGCCTGAACCGGTTTCCAATGGCGAACCTGTGTAGGGGTAGGTGTTCATCTGGTGAATTGAACAATAAAAAACCTTGTCTGAATCGTAAAAAATAGCCTGGGTGCCATCGCCATGATGCCCGTCAATATCGAAAACGAAAACTCGTTTTCCTTCATTGGCTAATTTTTGTGCCGAAATAGCGATGTTATTGAACAAGCAAAAACCGCTTGCTTTCTCAGCGCAGGCATGATGGCCCGGTGGGCGAACTACAGCAAAATTGCCTTTTTCAGATGCCTTTACGCTTAAGCCAACTGCACTGATGGCAGCTTCATAACTGGCAGGAGTAAGATTTATTTCGGCAAGATATTCTCTGTTCTGGCATGCTTCCTGGATATTTTTTAAGTAAGCCTCGGAGTGAACAAGGGTGATATATTTTTCTCCGTTTTCTTCATCGTTCGTATGGAAATCTGCAAATTTTTCAAGGCGGTATGACCCTTCAAACTGGCTGTCGTTGTTGTGATTAAAAGATTTTTTATTGAAAAGAATCCTCATAAATTTGGATTAGACTGTAAATATAGATTTTTATGCTATTATTTTCAAATTCAAGCCTGACAAATTTTGAAAGCTCCTTTTAAAATTAGTTTATTTTTACTGAAAACAAATACCAATGCTCGTTTCCGACAGAATACTGCAGTTATATAAATCACTTAAATTGGATATTCCTTTACCGGATGGTATTGAAGTAATCAATCCATATCAAAGCAAGGATGTTATTGAATCCTGCAAAAACTTTTATTCTAAATATTACAGTGATACAAAAGGGCGCAGGTTAATTTTGGGAATTAATCCCGGACGCTTTGGAGCAGGTGTTACCGGTATTCCTTTTACCGACCCTGTAAGGCTTGAGAAAGAATGTAACATCAAAAACGCGTTTGACAAAAGGCCTGAGCTTTCTTCCGAATTCATATATTCACTAATTAATACAATGGGAGGGCCGAAGCATTTTTATTCACACTATTTTATTGGTGCAGTCAGCCCACTTGGGTTTTTGAAAGACGGAAAAAATTTCAATTATTACGATTCAAAAGAATTGACAAGGGCACTGAAACCTTTTATTATCAAAACGTTGGTTGAACAAATTGCTTGTGGTATAAATTCCAAAAAATGCTACTGCCTTGGGCAGGGAAAAAATTTTGAATACCTATCAATGATTAATTCTGAACTGAAACTTTTCAGTCAAATCATCCCCTTACCACATCCACGTTGGGTGATGCAATACAGGCGGAAAAAACTAAATGAATTTCTTGAACAAACGGCAAAAGTTTTAAGCACTTGATTATGAAGGGTTACTTATTTTATAAAAAGAAAATAAAAACTGCTTCTCATCTTCCAATATTTAAACCCAATATAAATTACCGGAAATGGCTAATTCAAACAGAGAATTAACCAATGTTTTCGCTATAAAATTGTAATTTCGTGCACCATTTAAGTTCAAACAAAATAAAACTGAATATATGGCAAAAATGCGGGGAGCCATCGTAGTTGATGTGGAAGGGTGCAAGGGATGCGGAGTTTGTGTTCCTGTTTGCCCCACCGAAGTCATCGAGTTGGCAAAAGATGTAAATGGCAAAGGCTACCATTATGCATACATGGAGAATCCTGATGTATGCACCGGTTGTACTAATTGCTCAGTGGTTTGCCCCGACGGCGTAATAACCGTTTACCGGGTAAAAGTGGAAGAATAATCAATTCATTAAAACTCAAAAAATGGGTGAATTAAAATTAATGAAGGGTAACGAAGCTTTGGCTGAAGCCGCCATTCGCGCGGGTTGTGATGGCTATTTTGGTTACCCTATCACACCTCAGTCGGAGGTGATAGAATATTTAATGGCTGAAAAGCCTTATGAACGGACCGGAATGGTTGTTTTACAGGCTGAAAGCGAAGTTGCCTCCATCAACATGCTTTATGGTGGAGGAGGAACCGGGAAAAAAGTGATGACCTCATCTTCAAGCCCTGGAATCAGCCTGATGCAGGAAGGACTTTCCTATCTTGCAGGTGCTGAAATTCCTTGCGTGGTGGCAAATATTGTGAGGGGAGGCCCTGGCCTGGGGGATATCCAACCAGCGCAATCAGATTATTTTCAATCAGTAAAAGGAGGCGGGCATGGCGATTACAGGCTCTTAGTCCTGGCACCATCCTCAGTTCAGGAAATGTCTGATTTTGTGCCAAAAGCATTCGAACTTGCATTTAAGTACCGTATGCCAGCATTGATCGTTTCTGATGGTTTGATAGGGCAAATGATGGAAAAAGTTGAGTTATTCGACCAAATGCCACGTTTAACGGATGAAGAAGTTATTGCAAAATACCCTTGGGCAACAAACGGGAAACCAGTAGGGAAGGAAAGGCGCTTTATCACTTCCCTCGACCTTGACCCACATAAACTTGAAAAACACAATCAGCATTTGCAGGAAAAATACAAAATCATTCAGGAGAATGAAGTAATGTACGAAATGCTTAATTGTGATGATGCTGAGTACATTATAGTTGCTTATGGTTCTAGTGCACGAATTGCTCAAAAATCAATTCAGCTACTTAGAAAAGAAGGTATTAAGGTCGGTTTGCTCAGGCCAATCACCTTATGGCCTTTTCCAAAAAAGCAAATTGAAGAATTAATTGCAAAAAAAGTAAAAGGTTTTCTTTCAGTTGAAATGAGTGCCGGGCAAATGGTTGAAGATATCCGCCTGGCAGTGAATGGCCGCATAAAAGTTGAGCATTTTGGCCGTTATGGCGGTGTAATTCATTCACCGGAAGAAGTAGTTGAAGCCCTTAAAAAAATGATAGGAGGATAAAATATGTCAACATTAAGTTTACAAGATATTATCAAACCCGAAAATCTGGTTTATCAGAAAACAAAACTGATGACGGATAAAACGCTGAGTTATTGCCCCGGATGCGGGCATGGAACGGCTCACCGTATTATAATGGAGGTAATTGAAGAACTGGGAAAAGAACACGAAACCATTGGTGTGGCTCCGGTAGGTTGTTCAGTGCTGGCCTATGAGTTCATGAATGTGGATATGCAGGAAGCTGCACACGGCCGCGCTCCGGCTTTGGCTACTGCTATCAAGCGCTTGTGGCCCAACAGGGTTGTTTTTACTTACCAGGGCGACGGCGATTTGGCCGCCATCGGCACTGCTGAAACCATTCATGCCTGCAACAGGGGAGAAAACATTGTCATGTTTTTCATTAACAACGGTATTTACGGAATGACTGGCGGACAGATGGCCCCGACCACTTTGCCTAACATGAAAACCTCCACTTCGCCTTATGGGAGGGATGTTGTCATGATGGGGAATCCTCTGAAAATGACTGAATTGGTTTCACACCTGCCGGGAACTTATTTTGTTTCCCGCCAGGCTGTCCATACCCCCTCAGCCGTTAGGAAAACAAAACGGGCTGTTAAAAAAGCATTTGAAAACCAGTTGAATAACGCTCCAGGGCTTTCATTTATTGAGATAGTTTCCAATTGTAATTCAGGTTGGAAAATGACGCCGGTTGATTCAAATATCTGGATGGAAGAAAATATGTTCCCTTATTACGAATTGGGCGACATCAAAGTAGATGGAAAACTGGTTGAAAAAAAGTAATTCATTTTAAAAAGAGATTCAAAATGACTGAAGAAATTATTATAGCCGGATTTGGTGGGCAAGGTGTACTCTCAATGGGAAAAATATTGGCTTATTCAGGAATTATGCAGGACCAGGAAGTAAGCTGGATGCCATCTTACGGGCCTGAAATGCGCGGTGGGACTGCAAATGTTACCGTAATTGTTAGCGACGAACGCATCAGTTCACCAACCTTAACCCGTTTCGATACTGCAATTATCCTGAACCAGCAATCGATGGATAAGTTTGAGAAATCTGTAAAACCGGGCGGAGTCCTGATTTATGACCCAAACGGAATTATCCACCCCCCAACCCGCACAGACATTACAATTTATACTGTAGAAGGCGCCAAAATTGCTGCCGAAATGGGCAATACCAAAATATTTAACATGATTGTTTTGGGTGCTTACTTAAAGGTGAAACCAATTGTTAAACTGGAAAATGTTATCAGGGGATTGAAAAAATCGCTTCCCGAAAGGTACCACAAATTGATTCCATTAAATGAAGATGCCATTACAATGGGAATGAAAAATGTGAATATGAATTAGTTCATTTTCAAATAGCTGATTATTTTACCAAACGCGAAAATAAAAGCATGGATACTGGGTGTTTTTCTCAGTTTTCATGCTTTTTTTTTATTTTCTCAAAACAATAATTTAAGTTTTGAAAGAATAAAAAATATTGCGCCAGAATTAAAAGAATCTTACCCAGGAAAAAAAGCAATCGTATACTTTTCAAGCAGAAACTTTAATTTTTCCTTAGATAATTCTGAGAAGCTTATCAAGGTGACAGAAATGCAAACTGACTATTTTGTTGCTTTGGAAAACAATTCAATGGTTTATTCTTTGCGTTATTATAGTGGACATTCTTCTGAACTAAAAGATTTTAAAATCAAAAAAAGCAGCTCCGATATTCAGTTCAGAAAACGATGTGGTGACTATGAAATAAATGGCATTTTTTTTCATGACCATAAACAATGTATTTATAAACTTGATTTTCCTAAAGCAGGGGATAATGCCTGGATTAGCACAACAATTGAACAAGGTGACTCACGCTATTTAAGTAAAATATTTTTTAATGAGGAAAACTTTTTGCGCTCGGGCGAGATCAGTTTGATTATTCCTGAAGAAATTGATATTGACATTCTTGAATTTAATTTGGAAAACTTCAATATTTCCAAAGAGATTTCAGACAAAGGATATTATTCTGTTGTTACTTACAAATTGAATAATTTGGAATCGCTTGATTATGAAAATATTGCCGGGCCGTCATGGATATTTCCTCATATAATTGTTCTTTCAAAAGGCTTTAAAAGGGGTGATGATTATGTCAGCTTATTCGATTCAAATAAAAGCCTGTATAAATGGTTGTATGATTTATTACCTGAATATTATCAAAATCAGGCAATTGAACAAATTGTACAAAAACTGAATGTTGAGAATGCACCTGATTCCGTAAAACTGCAAGCAGCCTTGAATTGGGTTCATGAAAATATCCGTTACATCGCCTTTGAGGACGGAATTGCTGGCTTTAAGCCTTCGCCAGTTGAGCAAGTGTTAAATGACAAGTATGCAGATTGTAAAGGAATGACCAATCTTTTATATTTTATTTTGAAAGATATGGGCTTTGATGCCAGAAGATGCTGGATAGGCACTGACAGGTTAGCATATTCTTACAAATTCCCTTCTTTGGCTTCCGACAACCATGTTATTTGTGCAGTCCAAACAGATTCAGGTTTTATTTTTATTGACCCGACCGATAGGTATTCAATAATTGGAGAACCGTCTGAATACATTCAATCGAGATTAATCGCGATTGAAAATGAAGGAAACACAATTATAGATTCAATTCCTGCCGGGAAATTTGATATAAATGGCGAAAATATATTAAGCGAAGTATCTCTGGATTCAAGCATTTTGAACATTAGCAGTTCAATTTTTTATCGAGGAGTAAATCGAAAAGAAATACAGTATTTTATTTATGAAGTATTTGGATCTGATAAGCAGGAGTATTTGCAAAATATAGTTAGGAAATTTAACAGCAAACTTACAGTAGACACCCTGCAATTTAAGAGTATTGGCAATGGCTCTGTTTTTGAAATTCAATTTGAGATGCAGGGTAAAAACATGGTTTTTAACCAGGCCGGTAAACAATTTATACCTCTAGATTATGATTATTCTTCAAATCTTAAGCCTATTGATACTTCCCGAAAAGTTCATTTTTGCCATGATAACAGAATGAGGAAAGACTACTCAACAGTTTTTTACCTGAATGAAAATCAACATGTTGACTATTTGCCACAAGATTCCAGCCTGGTGTATAACGGTTTTGCTTTTTACTTTTCCTGGAAACAGGAAAACAATAAAATCATTTATAATAAAAGGCTTGATTTAAAAGACCGCATTATTGAAGTTAAAGATTTTGCAGACTGGAATACATTTGTTGATGAATACAATAAATTACAGGCTGAATTAATAATTATTTCCAACCAAAATGAAGGTGAAAAAAATTAAACTGCTATTGGTATTTGCTGTGTGTATTAGTTTGCAATTGGAAGCGCAAATCAATAATGCCGAATACAATGAACTTATGTGG
>DATCTB010000489.1:0-4964 GCA_036568185.1 Bacteroidales bacterium
AACTTACGGAATTATTATGCAGGAATTGGAAGCCGGAGATTCGGGCATTCGTTCAATGGCATCAGTTCAAACCAGCCTGGTTATGTACCCGATTTATAAATTTGGAACAGAGGAGCAAAGGATGAAATACCTTCCCAGGCTTGCCTCTGGTGAAATTATTGGTTGTTTTGGATTGACTGAGCCAAACCACGGCTCCGACCCGGGAAGCATGAAATCGACCATAAAAGATATGGGCGACCATTACCTGTTAAATGGTGCTAAAATGTGGATTACCAACTCAAGCATTGCTGATGTTTCAGTGGTTTGGGCAAAAGATGAAACTGGAGTTGTACGAGGAATGATTTTGGAAAAAGGCATGGAAGGATTGACAGCACCTGAAACCCATGGCAAATGGTCGCTCAGGGCTTCAGTTACTGGCGAGTTGGTGTTTGACAATGTTAAAGTCCCTAAAGAGAATATGTTTCCTGATATTAAAGGTTTGCGCGGACCAATGAGTTGTTTGAACTCTGCTCGCTACGGTATTGCCTGGGGAGCAGTTGGTGCAGCTTGTGATTGTTACAATGTGGCATTAAACTATTCACTTGAACGCCATCAATTCGGGAAACCGATTGCAGCATTCCAGATTCAACAGAAAAAACTTGCTGAGGCTTTAACAGAAATCACTAAGGGGCAGTTACTTGTTTGGCGTGTTGGAAATTTGCGCAATGAAGGTAAGGCAACCCCGGCAATGATCTCGATGGCGAAACGCAACAATGTTGCAATGGCACTTGATATTGCCCGCGACACACGTCAAATTTTAGGCGCAATGGGCATTACCAACGATTTTCCAATGATGCGCCACATGATGAACCTGGAATCGGTAATTACTTATGAAGGCACGCACGATATTCATTTGCTGATTACTGGAAATGAAATTACAGGAATTCCGGCTTTTAAATAAGCTCAAATTACGTAAATAGCATAAATGCAAAAAGCGCAAAGATTTTAGATCTTTGCGTTTTTTCTTTTCGGTATTTTATAAAATGAAGCTTTAAAGTTTCTTTAATTCATAAATATCCTTCCGCCTGTCGCGTAAGTTCCGCACAGCGCCAAATTGATTGAGTTGCCTGAGCAAATCAATATCCACATCGGCGATCAAAATCATTTCGGTATTTGGTGTAGCTTCTGCTTTTATTCCGCTTGCAGGAAATGCAAAATCACAAGGCGTAAAAACCATCGACTGCGCATATTGAATATCCATATTATGAACTTTCGGAAGGTTTCCAACGCTGCCAGCTATCGCAACGTAACATTCATTTTCAATTGCCCTGGCCTGCGCGCAATTTCTTACGCGGGAATACCCGTTTTGAGTGTCGGTTAAGAATGGCACAAACAAAATATCCATTCCTTCATCGGCTAAGAGCCTGCTAACTTCCGGAAATTCTACATCATAGCAGATGATAATACCAATCTTGCCACAATCAGTATCAAACACTTTTAACTCCCTGCCTTTTTCCATTCCCCAAACTTTTTCTTCATCGGGTGTAACATGCAGTTTCTCATACCTTTCAACCGTTCCATCTCTTTTGCACAAATAGCCGGCATTATAAAGGCGGTCGTTAATTACTTCGGGCATACTTCCTGAAATAATATTGATGTTGTAGGAAATTGCCAATTCTGAAAATTTTTGAACAATCTTCGAAGTAAGTTTCGCTAGTTCTTTCAAGGCATCAGGTTCTGAAAGGTGGTTGTTTTCAGCCATTAGCGGTGCATTGAAAAACTCGGGGAACAAGGCAAAATCGCAACGGTAGCCCGAAACTGCATCAACAAAATATTCAACCTGGTGCATCAATTCGTCCAAATCCTTGTAAGGCCGCATTTGCCATTGAATCAATCCGAGCCTCACTACTTTTTTCGTAATTGCTGCTTTTTTCGAGTTTTTTTCATAGTAAATATTATCCCATTCAAGCAATACCGCATAGTCGTTTGAATCTGTATCACCTTCAAGGTAGTTTTTCAAAATTTTGGAAGGGTGAAAATCATTTGAAACCTGGAAATTTAATACTGGATCGTGAATTTCTTTTATCCTTACTTTTTCAATGTATTCTTTTGGACTCATTTCACTGGCATATTTGTGGTAGTTTGGAATTCTTCCACCGAAAGCAACGCCTTTCAAATTCAGCCTTTCGCTTAATTCCTTTCTATAATCATAAAGCCTTCTGCCCAACCGAAGGCCCCTGAATTCCGGTTTTATGAAAATATCAATTCCATATAATACATCACCATCATTTGTATGCGTATTAAATGAATAATTGCCTGTTATTTCCTTGTAAGTGTGCTTGTTATCATATTTTTGGTAATCTACGATTACTGACAAGGCACATCCGGCTATTTGGCCGTTTACTTTTATAACAACCTGCCCTTCAGGGAACTGCTTGATTAATGTTTTAATTTGAGGTTCTTTCCAATACGCTTCAGGCATAGTGGTGTACGATTGAATCATCGCCTCCTTAAGTTCTTGGTAATCTTCTATTTTTAAAAATTCAAGTTCTATGTTATCTATTTCTATCATATAAGTAAAAAAATTATTTTTTAAATAACCCGTTCAGAGTATTTGGAATCAGGCACTGCTATAAATTTATTGAAGTATTGTTCAACAAAATGATGCCTTAAACATAGTTTGCTGAAGAGGAGGTGTTAATATTCAATATACAAAAGTGATTTTAATCTGAATGTCCAATAGTCTTATTGGGTTGCAAAGATAGCAAAAAAAGCCGATTTTTTTAGGATTTGTCGCTGAAATTAAATTTGAAATTGAGATATTTTCTGAAACCAGAAACTTTTAAACCAGCACATTTTCATATTCAGAATCGGCACAGAAAATCGCTGAAATTCTAGTTTCACTAACAATTTTCACCATTTCATCTATTTTCATTCCTTGTTCAATGTTGAAAATATTTACATCGGTGTTGCGCTCTTTTTTAACGTTTTCAAGCAAATCGCCATGTCTTACTGAAATAGTTGTTTGCTTTGGAAACCTTACCATAACCCGAAAATCTTCAATATCCTGCGGTGTTATTTCCAACAGCGGGTCATTATTCAGAATATAAGTATCAATTGTTCCTTTCCAATTTCGGCAAATCAAAATGGAAATTAATGTTGAAAGGTCGTTGTTTCGTACACTGAAGGTTTCCTTCCAGTTTGTTGGAAGGTTGGTCATCCAGAGGTTGATATTTTTCTCAATAGCCAGGCTTGCAGTTGAAAATGGGATAAATACAATTACACCAAAATTATTTCGTTTCGCGTCAAGCAATAATTTATCGAAATGAGCTCTGTCTTCAATCAGCATATCCACACTGACGAAAATAATATTGGGTTTGAAAAAGGCAGCATTCAACGACTGCATGCTTACATTTACGGTGCTGTTAAAGTCATGGTTATCAATAACTGTATAGGAAATTGAAATTTCACTTTCTTTAAATTTCTTAATCACATTATTTAAAAATCCTTCCATATTTTTTTGTTCAGCTTCATTTTCATTTTTTAAAACCAAAATTTTAACTGAACCTACCGGGAATACAATGGAATGTATAAGCTTGAACGAACTTCTGATGTCTTTTGGCATCGTCATCGGAATGAGCAAATCGGGGCGCCAGGAACGAACTTCGCGGGCAGCCCTCAAACTATTTGTTTTTTTTGTAGCCCATTCGGCCAAAGCAGTAAACAACCCACTTCGCGAATCGCCTGCTGCCGATTTAATGTTCTTTTTCACCAAATAAACATAAAACAATACGATAAAAATCAAAGAAAACAAGGCCACAATTACGTTTAAAACAAACATAATGGCAATTGAACCGAATGCGCCAATTGCCGGAATCAACAGCGAAACTTTAAGCGTTGGCCGGTAACTGGGCAGTCCCAACGTTTGTTCAACCAGTGCAACCACATTCACCATAGCATACGTCATCATGAAAAACATGGTTAACAGTGGGGCAATGGTATTTAAGTTTCGGAGAGAAATTCCAAAAAGAACAATTACAGCAGTCACTAGCATTGCATTCACAGGTTCCCCTCTTTTGGAGGTTTTAGCAAATTTCTGCCCCTGGGGAATAATATTTTTTTCGCCTAAAGCAAGTAAAATTCTTGGGGCACCAACAAAGCTTCCGAGGGCTGATGAAAGCGTTGCTCCCAACAAGCCAGCAAGAACAATAGGGCCATAAATTGCTTTGTCAATAAAAATATTGTAATTGTGTGCAAGCTCTTCTGGGGTGGCAATTACTGCTGCAACGAAAATCAAACTCAGGTAAATAACTGTAGTGATGATTACAGAAGAAATCGTTCCAAGTGGAATGCTTTTTCGTGGATTTGTTAAGTCGCCCGACATATTTGCACCAGCCATGACGCCTGTAACAGCCGGAAAAAAGACAGCAAATACAATCCAAAAAGACGACCCTCCAAAATCGTTTTCAACTGATCCGGGGTAGGTTCCAAACCACTCGATATTATAATTCAATTCATTTACAAACAAGGAGCCATAGATTGAGGCCAGCGACAGGGCTATAATACCCAAAATGATGTACTGTATTTTAAAAGCAAAACTTGTGCTGATAAAGGCGATAGCCATCACCAATCCAAAAATGCCAAAGTCAAGAATGAGCGGGCTAACCTCTGGCAACAATGTTTGCAAACCTTCTCGAAACCCAAAAATATACATGGCCACGGCTATTGCCTGAGCAAAATAAAAAGGGATGCCAATGGCACCACCAATTTCAAGCCCCAGCGACTGTGATATTAAACTGAATGCGCCGCCGGCTCCAATTCTTACATTGGTTGTAATAGATGACAAGCTCAATGCGGTAGTTAGAGTAATGGCAACAGCAAGCAACACGATGATGATAGCCCCGGCAACACCGGCATTACCCACAACCCATGGCTGGCGTATATACATTATCACACCTAAAATGGTGAGCGTAGTTGGTGTGAAA